>NZ_JBPQTW010000159.1:0-16100 GCF_051386535.1 Streptomyces sp. URMC 127 | reverse complement strand
GTCCTCCCTCCTGGGGGCGGCGCCCGGCGGGTGCGGGCGGGCGGGCGAGCGAGCGGGCGGGCCGCGTGAGGGTAGCGGGCATTGCGCCGGCGGGGGAAGAGGCCCCACACTTTCTGATAGGCCGTCAGGTAAGGCGGAGGTGCGGGGAGGCGCGGGCCATGGTCACCACCCAGCGGCGGGGCCGCCGGATCATGATGACGGAGGCGGAGCTGGACGCCTTCCTCGCCGGGCAGCACACCTGCCGGGTGGCCACCGTGGGGCGCGACGGGCGGCCGCACCTGAGCGCGCTGTGGTTCGTCTGGGACGGGGCGGCGGTGTGGCTGTACTCGCTCGTGCGCAGCCGCCGGTGGGCGCAGCTGCGGCGTGACGCCCGGATCGCGGTACTGGTGGACGACGGACGGGAGTACGGGGAGCTGCGGGGCGCGGAGCTGTCCGGCACGGCCGCCTTCGTCGGCGAGGCCCCGCGGACGGGCCGGCCCTGCCCGGAGCTCGACGCGCCGGAGGCGCTGTTCACCGCCAAGTACTTCGGCGGCCTGCCGTCGATGCCGCACGACGGCAGGCACGCGTGGCTCCGGCTGACGCCGGACGCGGTCGTGTCCTGGGACTTCCGCAAGCGGTGAGCCGATTCAGGCGGATCGCCCCGTCGGTTCCCCTCCGCCGCGACGGCGAGAGGCAGCCATGATGCAGCAGGCCGGAAGTGCCGAGCCGGGCAAAGGCCGCAGGCCCACCGCGCCGCAGGCCGGGCCGGCTGCAGCCGGCCCGGTGAAAACCGGAGGCGGTGTGCCGCCCGCCGCGAGACGGCGCCGAGTCAGCCGGCCACCTTCTCGCCGGCAAGGCGCAACGCCTCGACCGCGGCGCGGATGGAGGGGCGCCGGTCCGCGTCGGCGCGCCAGATCGCATAGACGTGGCGGCGCACGGTGTGCCGTACGGGCACCACGCGCACCCCTTCCGGCACCGGTCCGCGGCCCAGCCGGGGCGCGACGGCGACGCCGAGCCCGGCGGCGATGAGGGCGAGCTGGGTGTGGTGCTCCTCGGCCATGTGGGAGATGCGGGGCTCGATGCCCTTGCCGCGCAGGGTGAGCATCAGCCAGTCGTGGCAGAACTCGCCCCGGGGCCAGGAGACCCAGTCGTCGTCGGCGAACTCCTCCAGGTCGACCTCCTCGCGGCCGGCGAGCGGGTGGTCCACGGGCATGGCCACGTCGGCGATGTCGTCGAGGACCGGGGCCTTGGCCAGGCCGTCCGGCATGGGCAGCGGCTTGTTGTCCCAGTCGAGGACGACCGCGACGTCGATGTCGCCGCGGACCACCTGGGGCACGGCCTCCTGGGGCTCCATCTCCTCCAGCCGGGCCCGCAGCTGGGGGTGCGCGCGGCGCAGCGCCGCGAGGGCGGCCGGGAAGAGCCCGCGGGCGGCGGTGGGGAAGGCGCCGAGGAGCAGCTCACCCACGGCCTGGCCGCGCTGCGCCTCCAGGTCGGCCTGGGCCAGCTCCACCTGGGAGAGGATCCGCGAGGCGTGGTCGGCGAGCAGCCGGCCGGCGTCCGTCAGCCGCACGCCCCGCCCCTGTTTGGCGAGGAGCTGCTGCCCCGTCTCCCGCTCCAGCTTGGCGAGCTGCTGCGAGACGGCGGAGGTCGTCACGTGCAGCCCGTCCGCCGCGGCGCTCACGGAGCCGTGGCGGGCGACGGCGTTGAGGGTGCGCAGGCGCTCCAGATTCAACATATAAGCAATCCTACGCGATAAACCCCATTTAAATTTACTTGTTCTAAGGCTTACGGCCCGGTCATTCTTACGACCATGCGCACCACGGCAACCTCCAGTTCCTCCGTCCCGTCCGGGCTCCCCGTTCGCCCGCTCCCCGCCTCCGGCCGGCAGCCACGCCGGCCGCAGCGCGGCCGCCCCGCCCTGGACTGGAGGATCCGCTTCTGTGCGCTCGCGCTCATCTGGGGCTGCAGCTTCCTGTTCATCAAGCTCGGCACGGACGGCTTCCCGCCGCTGTACGTCTCCTTCGGCCGCATGTTCTTCGGCGCGGCGGTGCTCGTGGCGACGCTGGCCGTCAAGCGGGAGCGCCTGCCGCGCTCGGCGCGCACCTGGGGCCACCTCGCCGTCGCGGCCTTCCTGCTCAACGCCCTGCCCTTCAGCCTCTTCGCCTACGCCGAACTGCGCATTCCCTCCACGCTCGCCGGCATCTGCAATGCCACGACCCCTCTGTGGGGCATGGTCCTCTCGCTCGTGGCCCTCTCCGAGGACCGGCCCACGCGGCGCCGGTTCGCCGGACTGGCGATCGGCTTCGCCGGCGTGCTGACGGTGCTCGGGGCCTGGCAGGGCTTCTCCGGCCAGGACGCGGCGGGCACCGTGATGGCCCTCGTCGCCTCCGCCAGCTACGCGGTCGGCTGGATCTACGTCCGGCGCACGCTGGCGGACCCGGGCGACTCCAACCTGTCCAAGTCCGGTGCGCAGCTGCTGCTGGGCACCCTCCAGCTGGCGGTCGTCGCCCCGCTCGTCGCTCCCGTGCCGGCCTCCTTCCCCGCCGTGCCGGTGCTGGCCGTCTTCGCCCTCGGGGCGCTGGGGACGGGCCTGGCCTTCCTGATGCAGTACGGACTGGTCGCCGAGGTCGGGCCCACGACCGCGACGATGACGACCTATCTCATACCGGTCGTGGCGACCGTCGCCGGTGTGGTCGTCCTCGGGGAGCAGCTCAGCTGGAACACCCCCGTCGGAGCGGTCATCGTGCTGGCCGGAGCCGCCCTCACCCAGAGCAAGGCGGGAGGCAGGACCCGGGGGAAGTGACGCTCCCTCCCCGCGGGGAGGGGGTGCCGGTGACGGGCCGTCAGTCGTAGCGCCCTGCCGCCGAGGGACGGGTCGCGGCCGCCAGGGCGTCCGCAACCTGTTCCGTTTCGTCCGCGGCCAGGCCCGAGACGGTCAGCCGCACCGCGGGCGGGGACGAGAGCCGGAAGCGGGCGCCCGGGGCGACCGCCCAGCCCGCGTGCAGCAGCCGTGCCACCGCCGCCGTCTCGTCGGGCACGGGGAGCCAGACGTTCATGCCGCTGCGCCCGTGCGCCTGTATGCCCCGCGCCCGCAGGGCCCGCACGAGCGGGTCACGGCGGCGTGCGTACCCGGCGGCCACCCTTGCCGCGTCCACGGCGCCGCTGCGCCACAGGTGGACGACGGCGTCCTGCAGGATGTGGCTGACCCAGCCGGGGCCGAGGCGCTGCCGGCCGCGGACGCGGTCCACGGTGACGGCGTCGCCCGCGAGCACCGCGAGGCGCAGATCGGGCCCGTAGGCCTTTGCTACGGAGCGGACGATCACCCAGTGGCCGGTGGATCCCGTGAGGGTGTGCAGGGGGAGGTCGACGATGCCGTGGCCGTGGTCGTCCTCGACGAGCAGCGTCTGCGGGTGACCGGAGAGCACGGCGCGCAGCTCTCGCGCCCGGGCCGCGCTCACCACCGCTCCCGTGGGGTTCTGCGCCCGCGCGGTGACGATCATGGCCCGTGCGCCCTGTTGCAGCACCCGGTCCGCCGCCTCGGGCAGCGGGCCGTCGTCGTCGACGGGCAGGGGAACGGGCTTCAGGCCGAGGGCCGGGACGAGGTCGAGGACGCTGCCCCAGCCCGGGTCCTCGACCGCGACGGCGTCGCCCGGCCGCAGGTGGACCGCGAGGACGCGCTCGATGGCGTCGAGCGCGCCGGAGGTGACGGCGATCGGCCCGCCGGGGACCCCGTCCGCGCTGAAGGCGGCCCGGGCCAGCCGCTCCAGCTCCGTGCCGACCGCGGGCGCGCCGTAGAGCGCGGGGGACTGCGCGGCGCGGGCCGCGGCGGCGGCGAGCGCCTCGCCGAGCGGGGGCAGCAGGGCGGGGTCGGGATTGCCCGCCGAGACATCCCGGACGCCCTCGGGGACCTCGACGTAGATCCGCTCGCGGGCCGTGCTGGCCGGGCGGTGGCGCACGCGGCTCCCCCGGCGGCCGGCCGTCTCGATCACCCCGCGCTCGCGCAGCGTGCGATACGCGGCCGCGACCGTATTGGGATTGACGCCCAGCTCGACCGCCAACTCGCGCATCGGCGGCAGCAGCTCGCCCGGGGACAGCTGACCGGCGCCCACGGCGCGCTCCACGCTCGCGGAAATCTCTGCTGCGCGGCGACCCTCGATCCGATACCCTCCTAGCACAAAAGAGATTATGCACTAGTGCAATGGAGTTCGCAATGACCGCTGCGCCGCCCGCCCCGTACGAGCAGACCGAGCGGACCACCCCGACCCGCATCCGCGAGCGCGCCTCGTACGACCGCGAGGTCGTCCACGCCATCCTCGACGCCGGCTACGTGTGCCACCTCGGCTTCGTGCGCGACGGCGCGCCGGTCGTGCTGCCCACGCTCTACGGGCGCATAGGCGACCGGCTCTACGTGCACGGCTCGACGGGTTCGCGCCCGCTGCGCAACGCCGGCCGGGCGGGGGACGCGGGCCTGCCGGTCTGCGTCACCGTCACCCACGTCGACGGCCTCGTCCTCGCGCGCTCCGCCTTCCACCACTCCCTCAACTACCGCTCCGTCGTGGTGCACGGCTCCGCCCGCCAGGTGACGGAGGAGGCGGAGAAGCGCGCGGCCCTCGACGCCCTGGTCGAGCAGGCCACGCCCGGCCGCGCGGCGGACTGCCGCCCCGCCTCCCCCAAGGAGCTCGCCGCGACGGCCGTGCTCCGCCTCGATCTTGCCGAGGTGTCCGCGAAGGTGCGCACGGGCGGCGTGAACGACGAGCCGGAGGACCTCGCGCTCCCCCACTGGAGCGGCGTCGTGCCCGTGACCACGGCGTACGGCACGCCCGTACCGGACAAGGACCTCGCGCCGGGCACTCCGCTCCCGGCCTACATCGCCGCTCTCTGAGCGCCCGGAAGCAGGCCTCCGGGCGTTCTTGAGCAGGGCGGTCAGGGCCGGGCCGCGCCCGGCGATACGGACGCGTCTTCCCCGGCCCCCGCTGCCGCCCCGCCCCGGGCCACCGGCTCCGCCGCGGCCTTCTTCGGCGTGGCGGACTGCGCGATGAAGGCGCCCGCGAGCACCACGGCGCCGCCGAGGATCTGCGGCGCGGAGAGGTGCTCGCCGAGCAGCACCCAGGCCAGCACGGTCGCGATCACCGCCTCCAGGCAGGCGACCACGCCCGCGACCTGCGGCGACAGCCGGCGCACGGCGAGCACGCCGGTCAGGTACGCGGCCACGGTGGCCACGAGCACGACCCAGCCGAGGAGCAGCGCCGCGGGCACGTCCGTGCCGTTCATCCCGGCGCTCCCGGCGAGCACCGACCAGTCCATGCCCCAGGGCCGGGCGACGGCGGTGAGGACGAGGGCGCCCAGGAGCAGCCCGTAGGCGATCACGCCGAAGGGGTCGGCGGGCTCCTCGCCGTCGCTCCCGTGGTCGGACAGCACGAAGTAGCCCACCTGGCAGCAGGCCGCGCCGAGGGCCAGGAGCAGGCCCAGCGCGTCGAAGCTCATGCCCGACCACACCTCCACCACGCAGGCGAGCCCGGCGACGGCCAGCACGACGCCCACGGCCGCGGCGCGGCTGACCGGCCGGCGCTGGACGAAGCGCACCCACCCCAGCAGGAGCGCCGGGCCGAGGTATTCGACGAGCAGCGCCACGCCCACCGGGATCCGGGATATCGCCGCGAAGTAGCAGGCCTGCACGCCGGCGACGGCCAGCAGGCCGAACCCGGCCAGGAGGGCGGGGCGGCGGGTGACGAGGACGCGGTGCCGCCAGGCGACCGGCAGCAGGACCAGGGCGGCGCCGGCGGCCCGGAGCCACACCACGTGCAGCGGGTCGAGCCCCGCCTGGATGAGCGGCTTGGCCGCGACACCGGAACCGCCGAACGCGAGCGCGGAGACGAGAGCGAGGCCCAGGCCCGCGCTTCTCCCGTGAGAGGCATGCATCGGCTCATCATGCCAGCCGATGACATGACCGTCACCCCTTGATGGTCATGACGCTTCCCTGGTCATGACGCTGCTCCCACCGGTCGCCGGGTGCCGCGGCGCTCCGCGTCACGGCATCTCATGGCCCGTCAGGCCGAGGCGGGGCACGTCGAGACCGGGCACGTCGGGACCGGGTACGCCGAGGCCGGGCACGTCGAGGTCGGGCACGTCGGAACCGGCCGCATCGAGATCGGCCGCGAGCGCCGCCGTGTCCACACCCGCCCGGCGCATGACCTCGGCCGCGCGGCACCGGTGGTCCCCGGCGAGCGCCGCCAGGAGGTCCACCCCTTCCGCACGGCCGGCGCCCCGCGCGCGGGCCCGCGCGAACGCGCCCTCCATCGCGGCGGCCGCCGCGGGCGACCAGCGCGGCGCCCGGCAGTCGAGAAGGACGGGCAGCGAGCCGGAGTCCTCGACGGTGCCGCTCCAGCGCAGCCCGTAGCCGATGGTGCGCTGGACGAGGTAGCCGAGCAGCCGCACGGACTGCCCCTCGCCCCGCCCGTCGACGGCCCGGCACACCGCGGGGTCCGCCTCCATCAGGGTGTGGAGCAGGTGAGCGGTGTCGACCTGCCGGTCGCCGTCCCGCACGGCGCGTCTGCGGGCGCCCGTGACCGCGGCCGCCAGCTCGGGCCCGAACAGGCCCTCCCGGACGGCGTCCGTCGCTCCCTTGTCTCCTACGCGGCTCAGCACCCTCCCACCCCATCAGTCACGAACCGCCGGGTCATCCCCGCAGGGAAGCATTCGCGCCTCCCACGGCGGTTGGGTACGCCCCCCGGTTTCCTCCTCCTTGAGGAGGACGGGCGCGCGTCGTTCTCAGGGGTGTTCCCGGACAGGCCGCGGGCACACCCCTGCGCCGGGCTCGGTGCGCGCAGTCCCCGGCGGCGGGCCCCCGCCGGCGCGGGCGACCGCCGGCGTGCCCGCGGGCGCCGCCCGCCCTCCCGGGCCACCACCCGTGAATTGGCCCTGGCCCGCGGGTTCTTCGGGCGCGTAGCGTCCGGCCATGCGCATTCGAATCGTCGACGCCTTCACCGACCGCCCCTTCGCCGGCAACCCGGCCGGGGTCGTCCTCTTCGACGGGGCCTTCCCCGGGGACGACCGTCTCCAGGAGATCGCCGCCGAGGTGAACCTCTCCGAGACGGCCTTCGCCCGCCCCCTCACCGGCTCCTCGCAGGACGCCGACTGGGCCCTGCGCTGGTTCACGCCCGTGACCGAGGTCGACATGTGCGGCCACGCCACCCTCGCCACGGCACACGTCCTGCGCACCACGGGCGCGGCCACCGGCACGGTCCGCTTCGCCGCCCGCTGCGGCACCCTCACCGCTACGGCGCACGAGGACGGCTCGATCACCCTTAACTTCCCGACCGCGCCCCTCACCCCGGCCGCCCTCCCCGAGGGCGTGACGGAAGCGCTGGGCGCAGAGGTGCGCAGCGCCCACGACACCGGCCCGCACATCGGCGACCTGCTGGTCGAACTGGCCGACGAGAAGAGCGTGCGGGGCCTGGCGCCCGACGTCCGCGCCCTGGCCCGGCTCTCCCGCCGCGGCGTCATCGCCACCGCCCCGGCCGAGGACCCCTCCCGCGGCTACGACTACGTCTCGCGCTGCTTCTTCCCGAACGTCGGCATCGACGAGGACCCCGTGACGGGCAGCGCGCACACCGCGCTCGCCCCCTTCTGGTCCGCGCGGCTCGGCCGGGACGACCTCACCGGGCTGCAGGCCTCGGCCCGTACGGGCCTGGTGCGCACCGGGCTGCGCGGCGACCGCACGCTGCTGACCGGCTCCGCCGTGACCGTCATCGAGGGCGACCTGCTCGCCTGACCCGGCGCCGGAGGGCGGGTCAGGCCGTCGGAAGCCAGCCGACCTTGCCCGCGAGCAGCGCGTAGCCGACGAACGCCACGACGTCGATCAGCGCGTGCGCGGCCACGAGCGGCCCGACCCGCCCCCAGCGCCGGTAGAGCAGGACGAAGACCACGCCCATCACCATGTTCCCGAGGAACCCGCCCACGCCCTGGTAGAGGTGGTACGAGCCGCGCAGCACCGCGCTCGCCGCCAGGGCCGCCGCCGGGGTCCACCCCAGCTGTCCCAGCCGCCGCAGCAGGTAGCCGACGACCACGACCTCCTCCAGCACCGCGTTCTGCACGGCGGACGCGACGAGGACGGGGATCTTCCACCACACGTCCGGCAGCGACTCCGGCACCACGGTCAGGTTGAAGCCCGCGGCCCGGACGCCGAGGTAGAACAGCAGGCCGGTGCCGCCGATGGCCGCTGCCACGCCGGTGCCGCGCGTCAGGTCGAAGCCCGGGCGGTCCCGGTCGAACCCGACCGTGCGCAGGCCCGGCGCGCCCTCGCGCAGCAGCAGGTGCGCCACCAGGAACACGGGCACGAGCGCGGTCGCGATGCCGAAGACCTGCCAGGACAGGTCGAGCCAGGGCCGGCCGGGGGCGTGCGAGGCGTTGAGGTTGGCCGCCTGGTCCTTCAGCCCGCCCGGCCTGGTCAGCGCTCCGGTGAAGCTGATCAGCGAGGAGACCGCGCTGGCCCCCAGCGACAGCGCCAGGACGAGCAGCGTCTCGCTGCGCAGCGTGCGCCGCTCCACGGCCGCGCCGCCGGGCGGCGGGCCGGGCCGGGTGCCCGGCGCGATGCCGTCCTCGCCCTGTGCGTTCTGCCGCACCTGTGCCTCCCCTTCCTCCCGCCCCACCAGCGGAGAGGCGCCGTTCCGGGCCGCCCGAGGCGGCGGCCGCCGTCACAGCTTGCCCGACGCGCCGGTGCTCGCGGGGCAGGGGGTACGGGTGAGAGCGCGTGTCAGTCCCCGGGGCCGACGGGCCAGGTGTGCACCGGCTCCCCGGTGCGCATCAGCTCGCAGTAGCGGCGGGTGGTGACGGCCAGCGCCTTGTGCCGGTCCAGGCCGCGCTCCAGGGCCCGGTGGTAGGTGGCGGCCTGCCAGGCGGCGCCGTTGGTGCGGCGGCGGCAGCGGCCCTCGACGACCCCGAGGTAGCGGTCGCGGTCGGAGGGCTCCACGCCCCAGGCGTCGAGCCCGGCGGCGGCGAGCGGCAGCAGCTCCTCCCGCACGAGCCGGACGGCGGGCATCCGCTCCAGGGCGCCGGCGCGGCCGCCCGCCTTGGGCCAGCGCAGCAGGGCGTCGATGCCGTGCCGGCAGGCGGCGTCGAAGTTGTCCGCGGCGACGGCGAACGGCAGCCGGCTCCACACCGGCCGCGGCTCCTCGGCGAGCGCCCGGACCAGCCCGTAGTAGAAGGCGGCGTTGGCGATGACGTCGGTGACGGTGGGGCCCGCGGGCAGCACCCGGTTCTCCACCCGTAAGTGCGGCACGCCGTCGGCGACCCCGTAGACGGGCCGGTTCCAGCGGTAGACCGTGCCGTTGTGCAGGGTCAGCTCGTGCAGCATCGGAACGCCGCCCTCGTCGAGCACGCGCACCGGGTCCTCGTCGGCGGAGATGGGCAGCACCGGCGGGAAGAAGCGCAGGTTCTCCTCGAACAGCTCGTACGCGGAATCGATCCAGCGCTCGCCGAACCACGTGCGCGGCCGCACCCCCTGGGCCGTGAGCTCGGGCGGGCGGGTGTCGGTGGACTGCACGAACAGCGGCGGGCGGGACTCGCGCCACAGCTCCCGGCCGAAGAGGAAGGGCGAGTTGGCGCCCACGGCGATCTGGGCGGCCGCGACGGCCTGCGCGGCATTCCACACGGCGGCGAACCGCCCCGGCGTCACCTGCAGGTGCAGCTGCACCGACGTGCAGGCGGCTTCGGGGGCGATCGACTCGGCGGTGCAGGTCAGCCGCTCGACGCCGTCGATGTCGATCGTGAAGTGCTCCCCGCGGGCGGCCACGACCTGCGCGTTCAGCATCGCGTAGCGGTCGTCGGCGGAGAGGTTCGCCGAGACCAGATGACGGTCCTCCAGGGTCGGCAGAATACCGATCATCACGACCCCGGAATCGACCTCCATCGCTTTGCGGTCGGCGTAGTAGAGGGTGGTTCGCAACTCCTCGGCAAGCTGGTCGAGGACGCTTCCGGCGAGCCGGTGCGGAACAATGTTGACTTCCAGGTTGAACCGGCCGAGTTCGGTCTGGAAATCACCGCTGGCGATACGTTCCAGCACTTCGGCGTTCACCATGCTCGGCATCCCGTCGGCCCCCGCGAGATTCAGCTCGATCTCCAGGCCCATGAGATTCCTGGGACGGTCGAAACGCTTCTCTTCCAGCAGTCTCGCCAGTGCTTCCAGGCACTGCCGGAGCTTTGCCCGGTGGCGCTGCCGGTCGGCCAGGCCGACGGCCCCGGCCACGACCTTGTCCCCCATTGCAGGGTCCCTCCTCACATGGGTCGCCGCGGCGCCGGCGGCTCGCGTCACGGTCGATGATGCCCAGCCAATGTGATCGATAACGCCCCGCCGGCACCACATACCCGCTACGCTCTCGGCAACGCATCCGGTGGCACATTCCGTCGGCATGACGGGCCGTCCGGGCTTTGCCGATACCGCTGGTCATAAACACCGATGAGATTCGGCCTACCCTGCCCGGGGAACAATGCGAGGTGACGCACCCGGCCAGGGCGCGAAATCACCGAAATCACCCCCCGATGGGGCCCTGATATCTCCTTGCCGGAAATACCGGCGACAGCTAGCCGAAACACCGTGTGAACACGTGTCGTATAAACTTCGGGGACGAGGCGGAGAGTAGGCGCACGGCCCCGGCAGCCGGTCCGACCGGCCACCTCCGACCCCTCCGGCCCCTCCTGCCTCGGCACGCCGACAGCGTCGTCCGCACCCTGCCCAGCACCACGTGTCTCCGAAGTGAGAGGCGACCCACCATGCCGCTGCATGTCCCCCCTGCCCCTGCGCCCGCCCTGCGCAGCGTTCTGAGCGCCCTCGGCTCCCCCTCCGCCGTGCGCGAGGCCCGCACCCCGTCGCTGAAGGCCGCGCAAGGCCCGCTCACCCCCGACCTCCCGCTGCCCGTCCACGTGCTGGAGCAGGTGACGGGCCGCGGGGGCGCGCCGCGCAGCCGGCTCACCGGCTGGCGGTTCCTGATCCGCGGCACCGAGCGGGTGGTGGCCGCGGGCGAGACGGTGCGGACCGCGGACGGCTGGGCCTTCGCGTACTTCTGCGAAGGCCCCTACCTCGCCTCCACGGAACGCGCCCTGCGGCAGGCGGAGGCGCTGGCGACGCCGTACCAGCCCCGGCTGCTGTCCGTGCCCGAGCTCTACATGCTCACCCTCTGGCTGCACGGGGACGTCACCGCCGACGCCTCCTCCGGGCTGCCCGGGCCCGGCGACCTCCTGGTGCCGCTCGCCCCCGCGCCGCCCGGCATCGCCGCGCACCGCCCGCACCGGTTCGCCGAGCTGCTGCCGGTCCTGACGCTCCGCCTGACGCCCGCGCCGCTGCTGAAGACCCCGGCCTGACGGCGGCTGCCCCTCGTTACCCGCTCCGCGCCCCGCGGCCCCGGCCGCGGGGCGCACACGTGTGCTCATCCTCCCGGCCTAGCCCGTACCGGCCCCCTACAACCATCCGTCCGGGCAGTGCTGTTGGGAGCAACCGCCCGCATGGGTGACGCGTCTCCAACGAGTGAGGAGCGCTGCCGGGAAATCCCTGCGGAATCACGCCCGTAGGGCAACACTGGTATCGACCAACCGATTCGCCAACGGGGGGCGGCATGAACACCGAATCGAGCCGCACGACAGCCACCACATCACAGCGAAAGAACCCTCCCATGTGCCAGCACCAGCCCACGTGCCCCTCAGCCGACTCCGCCGACCGGGAAGCCGCGCACCTCGTGGCGCACCACCCGGAGCAGGGCTGGAGCCTGCTGTGCAACGGCGTCCTGCACTTCGAGGACACCGGTGAGCTGCTGCCGGACGGCCGCGTCATCGCGCCGCACCGGCCGCTGGACACGGGAAACGTGGTGACGGCCGCCTGAGCTCGCACGCGCACCACCGCACCGCAACCGCCGCACGCACAGCACGACGCACACGGCACGCACAGCACAGCACGCACGCAGAAGGGGGCGGCCCGGCGAGATCGCCGGACCGGCCCCGACCGTTGACCGGGCCCCGCGGAAGGAGCCCGCGGCCCTGATCAGCCGTCGTAGTCCTCCAGCGGCGGGCAGGAGCACACGAGGTTGCGGTCGCCGTAGGCACCGTCGACGCGCCGCACCGGCGGCCAGTACTTGTCGGCGGAGACCCCGGCGGGGAAGACGGCCTCCTCACGGCTGTACGCGTGCTCCCACGCGCCCGTCACGGACACGGCGGTGTGCGGGGCGTTCCGCAGGGGGTTGTCGTCCTTGCTCCACTCCCCCGAGCCGACCTTCTCGATCTCGGCGCGAATCGCGATCATCGCCTCGCAGAAGCGGTCCAGCTCGGCGATGTCCTCGCTCTCCGTGGGCTCGATCATCAGCGTGCCGGCCACCGGGAAGGACATGGTCGGCGCGTGGAAGCCGTAGTCGATCAGACGCTTGGCGACGTCGTCGACGCTCACGCCGGTGGCCTTGGTCAGCGGTCGCAGGTCCACGATGCACTCGTGCGCCACCAGGCCGTTCGGGCCGGTGTAGAGCACGGGGTAGTGCGGCTCCAGGCGCTTGGCGATGTAGTTGGCGCCGAGGACCGCCACCTGCGTGGCGCGCTTGAGGCCCTCGCCGCCCATCAGCCGGACGTACGCCCAGGAGATCGGCAGAATGCCGGCCGAGCCCCAAGGAGCCGCCGAGACCGGGCCGACGCCCGTCTCCGGGCCGGCGGTGGGCTGCAGCGGGTGGTTGGGCAGGTACGGGGCGAGGTGCGCGCGGACGGCGACCGGTCCGACGCCGGGGCCGCCGCCGCCGTGCGGGATGCAGAAGGTCTTGTGCAGGTTCAGGTGCGAGACGTCGCCGCCGAACTTGCCCGGCTTCGCCAGGCCCACCAGGGCGTTGAGGTTCGCGCCGTCCACGTAGACCTGGCCGCCTGCGTCGTGGACCTCGGCGCAGATGCCGGCGACGTGCTCCTCGAAGACGCCGTGCGTCGACGGGTACGTGATCATCAGGACGGCCAGCTCGTCGCGGTACTGCTCGATCTTGGCGCGCAGGTCCTGGACGTCGATCTCGCCGTCGTCGGCGGTCCTGACGACGACGACCTTCATGCCGGCCATCACGGCGCTCGCGGCGTTGGTGCCGTGCGCCGAGGACGGGATCAGGCAGACCGTGCGCTGCTCGTCGCCGTTGGCGCGGTGGTAGGCGCGCACGGCCAGCAGGCCGGCCAGCTCGCCCTGGGAGCCGGCGTTCGGCTGGATGGAGACCTTGTCGTAGCCGGTGACCTCGGCGAGCCGCTCCTCCAGCTCGGTGATCAGCGTGACGTAGCCCTGAGCCTGGCCGATCGGCGCGAAGGGGTGGAGCGCCCCGAACTCGGGCCAGGTGACCGGCTCCATCTCGGTCGTGGCGTTCAGCTTCATGGTGCACGAGCCGAGCGGGATCATGCCGCGGTCCAGGGCGTAGTCCCGGTCGGCGAGGCGGCGCAGGTAGCGCAGCATGGCCGTCTCGGAGCGGTGCTCGTGGAAGACCGGGTGCGTGAGGTAGTCGCCGGTGCGCAGCAGGGCCTCGGGGAGCGCCTCGGCGGCCGTCGCGTCGAGCGCCTCGACGTCGCCGGCCACGCCGAACGCCGCCCAGACGGAGTCCAGGTGGGCGCGGGTGGTGGTCTCGTCACAGGCGATGCCCACGTGGTCGGCGTCGGTCAGGCGGAGGTTGACGCCCCGCTCGCGGGCGGCCTCGACGACCTCGGCGGCCCGGCCGGGGACGCGCGCGGTCAGGGTGTCGAAGTAGGCGCCGTGGAGGAGCTCGACGCCGCCGGCGCGCAGGCCCTCGGCGAGGATCGCGGCGTAACGGTGGGTGCGGCGGGCGATGGCGGCCAGGCCCTCGGGGCCGTGGTAGACGGCGTACATGCCGGCCATGACGGCGAGGAGCACCTGCGCGGTGCAGATGTTGCTGGTGGCCTTCTCGCGGCGGATGTGCTGCTCGCGGGTCTGCAGGGCCAGGCGGTAGGCCTTGTTGCCGTCGGCGTCGACGGAGACGCCGACCAGGCGGCCGGGGAGGCTGCGGGCGAACTGCTCGCGCACGGCCATGAACCCGGCGTGCGGGCCGCCGAAGCCCATGGGCACGCCGAAGCGCTGCGTGGTGCCGACGGCGATGTCCGCGCCGAGCTCGCCGGGCGGCGTCAGCAGGGTCAGGGCCAGCAGGTCCGCGGCGACGGTGACGATCGCGCCGAGCTCGTGGGCGCGCTCGATGACCGGGCGCAGGTCGCGCACGGCGCCCGAGGCGCCGGGGTACTGCAGGAGGACGCCGAAGACGCCGCGCTCGGCGATCTCGTCGGGGATGCCCGCGCTGAGATCGGTGACGACGACCTCGACACCGGTCGGCTCCGCGCGGGTCTCGATCACGGCGACGGTCTGCGGCAGGGTGTCCGCGTCGACGAGGAAGACGCCGTTCTTGACCTTGCCGACGCGCCGGGAGAGGGCCATGGCCTCGGCGGCGGCGGTGCCCTCGTCGAGGAGGGAGGCGCCGGAGGTGGGCAGGCCGGTCAGGTCGGCGACGACCGTCTGGAAGTTCAGCAGGGCCTCCAGGCGGCCCTGGGAGATCTCCGGCTGGTACGGCGTGTAGGCCGTGTACCAGGCGGGGTTCTCCATGACGTTGCGCAGGATCACCGGCGGCGTGAACGTGCCGTGGTAGCCGAGGCCGATCATGGGGGCGAGGACCTCGTTGCGGCCGGCGAGCGAGCGCAGCTCGGCGAGGACCTCGGCCTCGCTGCGGGCCTCGGGCAGGGCCAGCGCGCCCACGCTCTTGATCACTTCCGGCACGGCGGCGGCGGTGAGCTCGTCCAGCGAGCCGAAGCCGACCTGGGCGAGCATCTTGGCCTGGGCCTCGCCGTCGGGGCCTATGTGGCGGCGCTCGAACGGAGTGTCCCGTTCCAGGTCGGAGAGGGCGATGCGGTGGGCAGTCATCTGCGGAGGCCTCCTGGTCTTTGCGACCTGCGAGGGGTACCACGGCGCGGGTACCCGGACGGCCTCCCCCTCTGTCATCTCAACCTGAGAGCTTCACCGGCCCGCGGCGGCGCGCGGCCCGGCTTTCACCGTCGGTGAGGAGGGGCTTCGGCGCTGTGGCTGACCGGGCCCGCCCTGCTTTCCAGAGTGACCTCGTCCGTGCGGTACCGGGTGCCTGAGAGATTCCGGGGAGGATTTGCTCCTTCGGCGCCTCCGTCAAGCCCCGCTGGGCGGGCTTCCGGAGGACTCTCCCGCACGGATTCTGCGGCCACTCGCCAGACTACCAGCGCATGTTTCCCGCCGGATCTCCCGAGTGGCCGCTTCCCGTTTTGTGTTTTTGGGTGGGAGGAGGCGCCGATCCCGGGAGGAAACCGTGCAGAGCGACATCGATCCCCGGACCCTGATCGGCTGGAAGGTCTTCGACCGCGACGGGGCGAAGATCGGCACGGTGGACGAGGTCTATCTCGACGACCTGACCGGCGAACCGCTGTGGGCGGCGGTACGGACCGGTCTCTTCCGCCGGGACGCGTTCATTCCCCTGGCGACGGGCGAGATCACCGGGGAAGGGCTGCGCACCCCCTACGACCGGGCGCTGGTCAGGGAGGCACCGGACTTCGGCGTCGGCCGCCACCTCTCGCCGGAGCAGGAGCTGCAGCTCTACCACCACTACCGCCTGGCCGTCCCCAGCCCGGAAGGCCCTGCTGGCCCGGCGAGCCCGGGGCCGCCCGCAGCCCCGGCCCGAACCCCGGAGCCACCACCGGCCGCGGGCCCGCCTCCGGACCCGCCGCCCGCCGCCCCGGCCCGGAGCCCGAAGCCACCACCGAGGGCGGGCCCACCTCCCGGCCCACCGGAACCAGCGCCGGATTCTGGCCAAGGCCCGGGTCCAGAACCGGGCGCGGACCCGCCTCCGGACCCACCGCCCGCCGCCCCGAAGCGGTCCGCCGACCTGCCGCCCGACAGACAGGGACCGGCTACGAGGCCGGAGGCGGGACCGGCCCCGGCCCGAAGCCCGAAGCCGCCGCCGGAAACCGAGCCACCCTCCGGGCCGGGCCCCGGACCGAGACCGGCTCCGAGGCCGGGGCCGGGGTCCGCTCCGGGACTGTAGGGATCGGCTCCCGGGCAGGGGCCGGCACCAGCTCCGGACCAGGGTCCGGGGCCGAGACCGGCTCCG
>NZ_JBPQTW010000158.1:0-16103 GCF_051386535.1 Streptomyces sp. URMC 127 | reverse complement strand
GGCCGCAGGTCAGGCGCCCGGGGGCGGCGGTTCGGGGCCGGGCGGCACGCCGAGCTCCCAGTCGAGCCCGTAGCGCTGGAACAGTTCCGCGCGCAGGCGTTCGAACGGCATGGGCGCCCCCGGCAGCAGGACCGCCACGACGGCGCCCATCAGCAGCGCGCGCAGCAGCGGGTAGTCCGCGTCGGGGTCGGGGGAGCCGTAGGCCGCGACCGTGTCGTGCAGCAGGCGCGCGAGGCGCTGCTGCTCGGGGCACTGGATGAATCCTTCCGCCTGGAGGATTCCGGCCATGTGGGTGCGCATCAGCAGCGGCCGGTCGCGGGCGAGCCCGAGGATCGCGTCGATCGCACGGGCGAGGCGCTCGCGGCCGTCCCGGGCGCACGGGGCGCGCTCCAGGCCGGCCTCGAGCTCCAAGTGCATCACGCGGTGCACCGCGGACTGCAGCAACTGCCGCTTGCCCGGGAAGTAGTACGAAACGAGGCCGCGCGCCGTGCCCGCCCGGTCGGCGATATCGGCGAGCGTCGTCGCCTCGTACCCGCGTTCACCGATGAGCTCGACCGTCGCTTGGAGCAGCCGCTCACGGGAACGGCGGCGCATCTCCTCGTTGGCCGACGCGCTGCGCGGGGACATTCCGTAACTCCTGCGTTGACTGGCTCCGGGCCAATATACTCAGGAGCTACCCGGCCGTCCTGCCCCGCCCCCGGCGTGGTACGACTTCCGGCGCGTCCGGCTGGCCTGGGCGGCGCGGGGGACCGCCCAGACCAGCCCAGATCAGCCCGGACCAGATCAGACCAGATCATCCCGGACCGGCTCGGGACGGCGCCTTGCCGGACGCGGCACTTACGCTCAGGCGGGGCCGGGGTCCCTCCGACGGGCCGTCAGTACGTCGTACAGGCTCGCCGAAGCGGCCACGAGCGCGCCGCCCAGCAGCCACCCGCCCATGACGTCCGACAGCCAGTGGACGCCCAGGTACAGGCGGGTGAAGCCGACCCCGAGCACCGAGACGGCACCGGCCGCGAGAGCCGCCCGCACCCCCGCCGCCCGCACGCCGTGCCGCCACAGCAGCCAGACCAGGAGGCCGCACGTGACGGTCGCCGTCAGGGCGTGCCCCGAGGGGAACGCCGCGTAGTGCGCGGTCGCCACCGGGTCCGGCCAGCTCGGACGGGGCCGTCCCACCGCCGCCTTGAGGCCCTGCTGGAGGGCGGTGCCCAGCGCCGACGTGCCGGCGAGCCAGGCGCAGAGCAGCCAGTCGCGCCGCCGTGCGCACCACAGCACGGCAACGGCCAGGGCCGCGCGCATCGTCCAGGGGTCCCACAGCCAGTCGGAGAGCACCCGGACGCAGCGCGTCCAGCCGCCGTGCTCCACGGCCACCGGGTGCAGCCCGTCCGCGATCTGCCGGTCGAGCGAGACGAGCGGCTCCCACGCGCAGGCCACCACCGCCAGCAGCACACCGGACACGGCGGCGAGGACGAGACTTGACCGCGTCGCCGCCGACCGGGCCGGGCGGGTACGGGAGGAGGAGCGGGGGAGTGAGGGCCGGGGCTGCGACGGGGCGTGCATGAGGCGATCGTGGCCCATGGGGTGCGGGCGGGACCAGCCGTTCGCCACAACGGGCCGTCCCGGGCGGCTAGCTGTTCGCCACAACCGGCCCTTACGAGCGGGCCGGCTGTTCGCAACGGGGCCTTACGGGAGGGCCGGCTGTTCGCCACCACGGGACGTTCCGGGCGGCGGGGCGCCGTACCGGACGGGCCCGTCGTGCGGCCCCTACGAGCCGGAGCGGCTCAGCACGCTCAGCCCCGGCATGAACGTCACCAGCAGCGGGACCGCCGGCACCAGGGACGCCACCGCGGTGAGCCGCAGCCGCCGCCCTGCCGTCAGCCGGGGCGCCGGAGCCAGCAGCCGCTGCACCCGCGTCGGCACCTGGGAGAGCTGCGACGGGCACGGCCCGAACACCCCGCGGTCCTCGTTCAGCTCCACCAGGGCCAGAGCGGTCGTCAGCCGCCCGAAGCGCCGCGAGGCCGCGTCGTCCGCCGCCAGCTCCACCAGGTGGTGCACCTGGTCCCGGAAGGCCGCGAAGACCGGCACCTGCGGGAAGCCGTTCGCCAGCGCCGAGGAGACGTGCAGCAGCCAGTGGTGCCGGGCCCGGGCGTGCCCCTGCTCGTGGGCCAGCACCGCATCCAGCTGCGAACCCTTGAGACGGCGCAGCGCCCCCGTCGTGATCACCAGCTGCGGGGCCTGGCCGCCGGCCAGCCACCAGGCGTCCGGGCGGTCGCCCTCCAGGACGACGAGCCGGTCGGCGCCGGGCTTCTCGCCGGGCAGCAGGGGCGAACGCACCAGCAGCTCCGCGCGGCGCTTGCGGCGCCGGGCGCGCGACCAGCGGATCTCGCGGGTCAGCATCCACGCGGTCCACACGCCGCCGCTCGCCAGCGTCAGGGCCAGCGGCGCGGCCCACGCGGCGTAGGCGGTGAGGGCGTAGGCCTCGACCACGCCGTGCGGCGCTGCGGCGAAGACGTGCCCGCGCACGGCCTCCCAGGCCGCGGCGGCGCTCAGCGCCATGGCGAGCAGACAGCACAGCAGCACGGCCGCCACCGCGCACTGCCACACCCACAGCGCCACGACCGGTTCGCGGTCGGGCCAGTCGGAGCGCGTCAGGACGCGCGGCGCCAGCGCCGCGACCAGTGCGCCGAGGACCAGCAGCGCGAGCGGGACCATCATGGCCGTCAGCCTATGAGCGGCGGCGCGAGCAGGGGTACGGTCCCGCGCGCGAAGTGACGCACACCACGGAGAGGCGGGGCACGCGCTCAGAGCGTGAGCAGCATCGCCAGCATCCCGATGCCCATGGACAGCCGGCAGGCGTGCGTGAGGTCCGGTCGGCCCGGCCAGGCGAGCCCGCCCGAGGCGGCGGTGACGGGGACGAGCACCGCCACCGTGCGGACCACGTACACGGCGAAGTACACCAGCAGCAGCCCGGTCAGCAGCGGGGTGCCCGCCGGCTCGTGCGCCGCCGCGGCGTGCGCGGCCGTGCCCTCGTGCACGCCCCGGCCGCCCGCGGGGCCGCCCGCCATCGCCAGTGCCATGTAGACCATGGCGAACGCGCCCACGGCGTGGTGGAGGTGGGGGGTGTCGGCGCGGCCCCGGGCCACGGCCACCAGCGCGTGCGCCCCGGCGGCCCCGAAGACGACGGCGAACAGCAGGGCGCCCCACGGCCGGGTGTCCACGACCGTGGCCGGCACGGCCATGGCGGCCATGCCCAGCCCCATGAGGGCGTCGCTGCCGACCGCCCGGCGTTCCCCGCCGGGGCCCGCATGCAGGCGCACCAGGCAGTACGCGCCCGTCGCGGCGCACAGCGCCACCAGCAGCCAGCCGATCAGCGGCGGTCCGTGCACGGCACACCTCCCCGGACGCGCAGACCCACCTCCGGTTGATTCCCACGGCGACGCATGCACACGGGGGCGCATGGGCGCACGCGCAGGGCACCGGAGGGGCGGCAATGCGCCCGCGCACGCGCGGTCGCACGCCAGGGGCGCACAAGCGGCGGCCGCCCCGTCGCGGGGCCGGGTTAGTGTTCATGCGGAGCCGGAACCGCCGTACGGAGAGGACCCCAGGAACACGATGGAAACGACCAGCAGCACCGAGACGACCTTCCGGGACGCGACCACCGACGACGTGCCCGCGCTCGTGGCGCTCGTCGAGTCGGCCTACCGCGGCGACGCGAGCCGCGCCGGCTGGACGACCGAGGCGGACCTGCTGGACGGCCAGCGCACCGACCCCGAAGGCGTCGAGGCCGTGGTGACGGACCCGGCGAGCCGGCTGCTGGTGGTCGAGCGGGACGGCCGCATAGTCGCCTGCTGCCAGCTCGAACACCGGGGTGCGCACGCGTACTTCGGGATGTTCGCCGTCAGCCCGGAGATGCAGGGCGGCGGGCTCGGCAAGACGGTCATAGCCGAGGCCGAACGGCTGGTCCGCGCCGACTGGGGCGCCACCGAGATGCACATGACGGTCATCAAGCAGCGTGACGAGCTGATCGCCTGGTACGAGCGCCGGGGCTACCGGCGCACCGGGCGGATGAGCCCCTTCCCGTACGGGGACGAGCGCTTCGGCATCCCGCAGCGCGACGACCTCGAGTTCGAGCTGCTGATCAAGGACCTGGCCTGACGGTGGGTGCTGACGGCGGCCCCTCAGAGCCGGCCCGCCTCCACGATCCGCCGCAGGAACTGTCTCGTGCGCTCCTCGCGCGGCCGGCCGAACACCTCCTCGGGCGTGCCGCGCTCCAGCACGACCCCGCCGTCCAGGAAGCACACCTGATCGGCGACGTCCCTGGCGAAGCCCATCTCGTGGGTGGCCAGGACCATCGTCATGCCGTCCTCCTTGAGATCCCGCACGACGCCCAGCACCTCGCCGACGAGCTCGGGGTCGAGGGCCGCGGTGATCTCGTCCAGGAGCAGCAGCCGCGGCCGGCCCGCGAGCGCCCGGACGATCGCCACGCGCTGCTGCTGGCCGCCGCTGAGCCGGTCGGGGTACTCGCCCGCCTTGCCGCCCAGGCCGAGCCGCTCCAGCAGCTCCCGGGCGCGTTCCTCGGCCTCCGCGCGCGGGACGCCGTGCACCCGCCGCGGGGCCAGCGTGATGTTGTCGAGCACGGTCATGTGCGGGAAGAGGTTGTACGCCTGGAAGACGACGCCGATGCGGCGGCGGACGGCGTCCGGGTCGGTGCGCGGGTCGGTGATGTCCTCGCCGTCGAGGAAGACCGCCCCGTCGTCGATCTCCTCCAGCAGGTTCGCGCAGCGCAGCAGCGTCGACTTGCCGGAACCGGAGGCGCCGATGAGGGCGGTCACCGTGTGCGGGGCGACCTCCAGGTCCACGTCGCGCAGGACGACCGTGCCCCCGAAGGTCTTGCGCACCGCTTCGAGGCGCAGTACGGGCTGCACGGTCATACGATCCCTCCCTGTGCCCGCCGGCGGTCCGTCCGTGCCGTGACCCAGTCGGTGAAGCGGGTCATGGGGATGGTGAGGGCGACGAAGATGAGCCCGGCGACGACGTACGGCGTGTAGTTGAAGCTCTTGCTCGAAACGATCTGGGCCGCGTAGACGGCGTCCACCGCCCCGGCGATCGAGACGAGGCCGGTGTCCTTCTGCAGCGACACCAGGTCGTTGAGGAGCGGCGGCACGACCCTGCGCACGGCCTGCGGCAGGATGACGAAGCGCAGGGTCTGCCGGGCGGTCAGGCCCAGCGAGCGGGCGGCGGCGCGCTGGCTGGGGTGCACGGACTCGATGCCCGCGCGGAAGACCTCGGCGACGTACGCCGAGTAGGTCAGGACGAGCGCCGTCCCGCCGAGCAGCACCGGGTCGGTCGTCACTCCCTGCAGGCGCAGAGCCGGTACGCCGAAGACGACCATCAGCAGGCAGATCACCAGGGGCAGCCCGCGGAAGAAGTCGGTGTAGGCGGTGGCGAGCGCGCGCAGCGGGAAGAAGACGGGGCCGCGCAGCGTGCGGGCGACGGCGATCAGCAGGCCGAGGACGAGCACGGCCGCCCCGCACACCACCAGCAGGCGGAGGTTGAGCCACAGGCCTTCCAGGACCTTGGGCAGCGCCTCGCGCGCGTAGTGCCCGTCGAGGAACGTTTCACGGGTGCGCGGCCAGCCGGGGGAGTTGACGACGGCGAGGAACAGCACGGCGCCCGTGATGAGGGTGCTGCACGCGGCGACGGCCGTGGCGCGGCGCGCCCGGGCCCGTTTGAAGCGCTCGCGTTCGAGGCGGCGTGCGGAGGGGGTGTAGGTGTCGCGGGCGGCCGTCCCGGCCGGGGCCGGCGCGGCGTCCGCGGGGCCGGCCGCGGCCTCGCCGGCGCTCACTTGAGCACCGGGGCGTCGGCGGCTTCGGCGAGCCACTTCTTCTCCAGCCGGGCGAGCGTGCCGTCCTTGCGGAGGGAGTCGATCGCACCGCTGACGCAGGACGTGAGGCGGCTGCCCTTGTCGAGCACGAGCCCGAACTGCTCGGGCGCGCCGCCCTTGCTCTCGAACTGGCCGACGATCCGCGCTTCCGGGACCTCGGCGGACGTGATGTAGAAGGCGGTCGGCAGGTCCACGACGACGGCCTCGACCTGGCCGTTCTTGAGCGCGGTCTTGGCGTAGTCGTTCTTCTGGAAGACGGAGGGCTGCCGGCCGGGCCGGATGACGTCGTTGACGACGTCGAGGCTGGTGGTGCCCACCTGGGCGCCGAGCTTGACGTGCTTGAGGTCGGCGGTGCTGCGGGCCTTCGCGGCGGGGGAGTCCTTGAGCGCGATGACGGCCTGGCGGACGTCGTAGTAGCCGGAGGAGAAGTCGACGGCACGGCGGCGCTCGTCGCTGACGGAGATCTGGTTGATGTCGACGTCGAACTTCTTGGCGCCGGGGGCGACGGCGGTGTTGAAGGGCACGGTCTGCCAGACCACGTCGGCCCGCTCGTACCCGAGCCGCTCGGCGAGGGCGTAGGCGACGGCCGACTCGAAGCCCTTGCCGTTCGCGGGGTCGTCGTCCGAGAACCAGGGGGCGTAGGCGGGCTTGTCGGTGCCCACGGTCAGCTTGCCGGGGACCTGCGTGGCCAGTTTTCCCTTCGTGCACGCGGCCGCGGCGGGCGGCGGCGCCGAGGCCTTCGAGGAGCCGGAGGGGCCGTCCTCCTGGGGAGCGCAGCCTGCGGCGGCCGCGAGCAGGACGGCGAGGCAGGCGGCTGCCGGGGCCGTGCGGCGGGCGGCGGAGGGCGCGGCCGGGGTGGCGGTGCGGCGCGTGGGCCGGTGGGCGACGGGCATGGCGCGAGACTGGCAGCGTGATCACTGATCTGTCCAGGTCAGGTCACCGGTCGTCCGAATACCGGAAGACTGTTGCGCCTTCGTGAATTCACCGGCGCCGGACGGGTAGGCCCGGGGGACACGGCAGGGCGGGCCGGGAACCGCCCCCGGCGGCCCGGATCGGCCGCGAACGGACAGGATCGGCCGCGAACGGACAGGAGTGGCCGGGAGCCGCTGAGAATGACCGGAACTCGCCTAGGACAGCACACGGGGCTGCTGGGACCGATGTGTCGGAAATTCCGAAATGGGAACACTTATGGGGGAGCCGTGCAGGAAAAACGACGGCTGACCAGGGGGTCGGCAGGATAATTTGTCGCCTCCCCTCTTGAGCAGGAGAAGCGCGCACAGATACGGTGTCTTAACGCCAAGTTCTCCCGAGGAGGAGCAGCCATGACGGAAATCCTTGCGTCGACGGCGATACGGGCCGACGAATCGACCGCCGAGCCGGTGATCGATCACCCCGCCTGGGCCGAACTCAAGGACGCTGTGGAAACGATCCGGCCGTGGCAGTCCCCGGACGGCTCCATCGACTTCACCGCGGAGGACGCACCACCGGGCGACGCCGTACGGGCCCAGCTGGAGCGCGTCGTCACGGCCGTCGAGCAGCTCTCGCCGCTCGTCCCGCACGACGCCGCGTACCACACGGCCCTCGTCGCCGACCTGCGCCGCTGGGCCGAGGCCGGCTTCGGCGTGCCGGACTTCCTCGACTCGCTGCTCGCCTTCCAGCCCGCCGCCCAGCGCGCCGACGGCCTCCAGCACCTCGTCGTCTTCCCGATGTACACGCAGAACGGCAACCCCGACCGCAACCTCGAAGCCGTCGTCCTGCGCGTCGTGTGGCCCGAGTGGCTCGCCGAGCTGGAGCGCACCCGCTACGACAACCCGCTCTTCCTCGGCATCACCTTCGAGGACTTCACCTCGGGCTACGACACCAACTCCGCCGTCCTCTTCCCGGAGACCATCGCCGTCCGCGAGGCCCCTGAGCGCTTCACCTGGGGCGGCATCTTCTGCGACCGCGAGGCCGCCCGCTTCCGCCGCGTCACCGAGGCGGCCGTCACCGCCCTCGGCCTGGAGCTCCCGGCCGACATCCAGGACATGATCGGCGACCAGCACCGCTGCGAGCAGGCGTTCGTCCTGTGGGACATGGTCCACGACCGCACCCACAGCCACGGCGACCTGCCCTTCGACCCCTTCATGATCAAACAGCGGCAGCCGTTCTGGATGTACGGCCTGGAGGAGCTCCGCTGCGACCTCACCGCCTTCAAGGAGGCCGTGAAGCTGGAGGCCGAGGGCAACACCCACGGCCGCGACGTGCAGTACGCCGTCCTGTTCGACCGGATGTTCCGCTTCCCGGTCACCGGTGACCGCGTCCGCAACTACGACGGCCTCGGCGGCCAGCTCCTCTTCGCGTACCTCCACCGCCACGACGTCGTACGCTGGACGGACAACACCCTGCACATCGACTGGGACCGCGCCCCGCAGATCACCAACCAGCTCTGCGGCGAGATCGAGAAGCTCTACCGCGACGGCATCGACCGCCCCAAGCTGGTCCACTGGCTCGCCGCCTACGAACTGGTCTCCTCCTACCTCCCCCCGCACCCCGGCTCCGTCTGGGCCAAGGGCCCCGAGGCCCTCGACCTCGCCCAGCCGCCCCGCAAGCTCGTGGACGACGTGCTCCCGGACGAATTCCCGCTCAGCATGTTCTACGAGGCGCTTGCCAAGAAGCTGCGGCACGTGATCGCCTCGACCAAGGGGATCACCGCGGCGAAGGCCGAGCGGGTGGCCGCGTGAGCGAGCACGCGAGCGGGCACGTCAGCGAGCAGGCGAAGGCGACGAAGGAGACGACCATGAGCACTCCCACCAACGGCAACGGCCCGCTCGACGGCGCCGTCGTGGCGGTGGCGGGCGCCGCCGGCCCCGCTGGCCGCGCCACGCTGCTGCGCCTGGCCGAGGCCGGGGCGACGGTCGTCGCCGCCGACGCGGACGCGGCCCGCCTCGCCGAGGCCGTCGACGCCGCCCGCTACGCCCACGGCGGCGCCACGGTCACCGGCGACACGGTCGACCTCCTCGACCTGGCGGCCACCCGCAACTGGGTGGACCGCACCGAGAAGGAGTTCGGCCGCATCGACGGCCTGGTCCACCTGGTGGGCGGCTGGCGCGGCTCGGCGACCTTCGCCGAGACCGACCTCGCCGACTGGGAGCTGCTCGAGAAGCTGCTCATCCGCACCGTGCAGCACACCTCGCTCGCCTTCGAGCCGGCCCTCCAGCGCAGCGGCAACGGCCGGTTCCTGCTCATCAGCGCCGCGGGCGCCAGCAAGCCCACCGCCGGCAACGCCGCGTACTCCGCCTCCAAGGCCGCCGCCGAGGCGTGGACGCTCGCGCTCGCCGACTCCTTCCGCAAGGCGGGGGGCGAGGGGCCGCCGCCGGCCGCGGCTGCCATCCTGATCGTCAAGGCACTGGTGCACGACGCCATGCGCGCCGAGCGCCCCAACGCGAAGTTCGCGGGCTTCACCGACGTCAAGGACCTCGCCGAGGCGATCGTCGGCGTCTGGGAGAAGCCCGCCCAGGAAGTGAACGGAACCCGTCTGTGGCTGACTCCGCAGGTATGACCAGCAAGACCGGCGCCATACGCCGCCACGACCCCGGCGTCCGCGGTTTCGCCAGCGACAACTACGCGGGCGCCCACCCCGAGATCCTCGCGGCGCTCGCCGTCGCCAACGGCGGCCACCAGGTCGCCTACGGCGAGGACGACTACACCGCCCACCTCCAGGACGTGATGCGCGGGCACTTCGGCCCCACCGCCGAGGCGTTCCCCGTCTTCAACGGCACGGGCGCCAACGTCGTCGCCCTCCAGGCCGCGACCGAGCGCTGGGGCGCGGTCATCTGCGCCGCCACCGCCCACATCAACGTCGACGAGTGCGGGGCGCCCGAGCGCGTCGGCGGCCTGAAGCTGCTCACCGTGCCCACCGAGCACGGCAAGCTCACCCCGGAGCTCATCGACCGCGAGGCCTTCGGCTGGGACGACGAGCACCGGGCGCAGCCGCAGATCGTCTCGATCACCCAGACCACCGAGCTGGGCACGTGCTACACGCCCGAGGAGATCCGCGAGATCTGCGACCACGCCCACGAGCGGGGCATGAAGGTCCACCTCGACGGCTCGCGCATCGCCAACGCCGCGGCCTCCCTGGGCGTCCCCCTGCGGGCCTTCACCACCGACGCCGGAGTGGACCTGCTCTCCTTCGGCGGCACCAAGAACGGCCTGCTCTTCGGCGAGTGCGTCGTCGTCCTGAACCCGGACGCGGTGCGGGCGATGAAGCACCTGCGCAAGATGTCGATGCAGCTCGCCTCCAAGATGCGGTTCGTCTCGGTCCAGTTCGAGGCCCTCCTCAGCGGCGACCTGTGGCTGCGCAGCGCCTCGCACGCCAACGCCATGGCCACCCGCCTCGCCGAGCGCGTACGGGACGTGGAGGGCGTGGAGATCCTGCACCCCGTGCAGTCCAACGCCGTCTTCGCCCGGCTCCCGCACGACGTGAGCGAGCGCCTCCAGAAGCGCTACCGCTTCTACTTCTGGGACGAGGCGGCCGGAGACGTCCGCTGGATGTGCTCCTTCGACACCACTGAGGCCGACGTGGACGCCTTCGCGGCGGCCCTGGCCGAGGAGATGGGCCGGCAGTAGACCCGGCCTGCCCCGTCCAGGCAAAAGGGCGCCCGGCCGCGTGTGCGGCCGGGCGCCCTTTCCTCTGCGGGTACGCCCGGTGCCGGGCGCGTACGCCTTAGCGGCGCCGGTCCATCGCCGCCGCCAGGTCCGGCGACGGCGCCGTGCCGCCGAGGTGCGCCGGAATCCACCAGGTGTCGTCCGCGTCCTTCGGCCGCACCGGGTAGGCGCGCTGCGCCGCCTCCAGGAGCTCCTGGACGCGGCAGCGCAGCCGGTCGCTGAGGGTGTCCGGGTGCTCGTCCGCCTCGGGCGTCATCGGCTCGCCGACCCGTATCGAGATCGGCACGTGGTTGCGGCCCAGGTCGCGCTTGTGGCCCTTGGTCCACAGCCGCTGGGTGCCCCACAGCGCCATCGGCAGCAGCGGCACCCCGGCCTCCTGGGCGAGCCGAGCCGCGCCGGACTTGAAGTTCTTCAGCGTGAACGACTGCGAGATCGTCGCCTCCGGGAACACGCCGATGATCTCGCCGGAGCGCAGCGCGGACAGCGCGTGCTTGTACGCGTCCATGCCGGCGGCCCGGTCCACGGGGATGTGCTTCATCGCGCGCATCAGCGGACCCGACACCTTGTGCCGGAACACCGACTCCTTGGCCATGAAGCGCACCAGCCGCTTGGCGGGCCGGGCGGCCAGCCCGCAGAAGATGAAGTCCAGGTAGCCGATGTGGTTGCTCACCAGGACCGCCCCGCCCCGCGCGGGGACGTGCTCGGCGCCCTGGATGTCGAAGCGCAGGTCGAGCGCCTTGAACATGGTGCGGGCGACACCGATCACCGGGGGGTAGACGAGCTCTGCCATCGAGGGAGGATCCTTCCGGGCCTGGGGAGGGGTCTCCCGGGCGAGGTTACGCGGCCGTAGGGTTACGCGGTCGTAGGGTTCGGCTTCTGCCAGATCGTGCCCGAATGCCCGGCCCGGGGCCAGCGAGGACGCCCCGGCGGCCGGGAGATCCTCATCACGTCCGGCCCGGGGGCGAGGAATTTTCCGCGGGCGGGGCGGTGCTGCACCGGGGGCGCGGGGCCCGCGGGGTCCGCGCGTGGCCAGGCGGAAGCCGAAGCGGAAACGGAAAGACGGAGAGAGGGACCGGGGTGCGCGAGAGCGACGAGGGGCTGCGGCTGGGGGCCGCCGACATCGGCGGGGAGCTCGGGGCGCGGGCCACGCTCGTCCAGTTCTCCAGCGCCTTCTGCCAGCCCTGCCGGGCCACACGGCGGACCCTGGAGCAGGTCGCGGGCATGGTCGAGGGCGTCGCGCACGTCGAGGTCGACGCGGAGGCGCACCTGGCGCTCGTGCGGGCCCTGGGCATCACCGCGACGCCGACCGTCCTCGTCCTGGATGCCGCCGGCCGTGTCGTGCGCCGCGCCGCCGGGCAGCCGCGCAAGGCGGACGTCATCGCGGCGCTCGGGGCGGCGGTGTGATGGGAGCGGCGGCGTGGTGTGAACGGCGGGGTGATGTGAACAGCGGGCTTCCTGATCGCTCGTGATCCCTCTCCCATCTCCCGGGCCGCCCTTGACGCTCCCCACCGCGAATCGTCAGGGTGACGTTATGTGGCCGGGACCGGCCATGCCCGCGACGACTGTGCCGACAACGCCCGTGCCGACAACGCCCGCGACGACGATGCCCGTGCCGACGATGCCCGCGACGACCGTACAGACCGGCTCGACCGACCAGCAGAAGGACAGTTCCATGACGGCCACGCCCGGGCTCGGCACCTCCCTCGCCACTCCCGAACTGCTGCGCTCCGTCTTCCGCAGGCACGCCGCCGGCGTGGCCGTGATCACCGCGCACGGCGCGCGCCCGGTCGGCTTCACGGCCACCTCGCTCACGTCCGTCGCCGCCGAGCCGCCCCTGGTGTCCTTCGGGGTGGGCACCGGCTCCTCCAGCTGGCCCGTCCTCGCCGAGGCCGGGCACGTCGGCGTGCACATACTCGGCGAGCACCAGAAGGAGCTCGCCGGCACCTTCGCGCGCAGCGGCGCCGACCGCTTCGCCCCGCCCACGAGGTGGCGCCGGGGGCCGCAGGGGGTGCCGCTGCTGGACGGCGTCCTCGCGTGGCTGGTGTGCCGCGTGGTGGCCCGGGTGCCCGCCGGGGACCACCGGGTCGTGCTCGCCGAGGTCGTCGCGGGCGACTCCGCCGGGGCGGGCCGCCCGCTCGTCTACCACCAGGGGCGCTTCAACGGACTGCGGGACTGAGACGTCCCGCTTTCCCGCGTTGGACAGATCACAGCCGACCGGCCTTGCGCCCGGGTGAACGGGTCGCTGTACTGACGAGTAACATTCCGTTCGAGGCGCGGCCCGCATCGGGCGGAATCCGCCCCACAAGGCGCCTATGCTGCCTGCCAAGGCAGCTTTGAAGAGACGATGCAGTAGGAGAGCCGGCGTGAGCTTGAGGATCGTTGTCACTGTGAAGTACGTGCCTGACGCCACCGGCGACCGGCACTTCGCCGAAGACCTGACCGTCGACCGCGACGACGTGGACGGCCTGCTCTCGGAGCTCGACGAGTACGCGGTCGAGCAGGCGCTGCAGATCAAGGAGGCGGCCGACGACGACGCGGAGATCACCGTCCTGACCGTCGGCCCTGAGGACGCCAAGGACGCGCTCCGCAAGGCGCTGTCCATGGGCGCGGACAAGGCCGTCCACGTCGAGGACGACGACCTGCACGGCACCGACGCGCTCGGCACTTCGCTGGTGCTGGCCAAGGCCCTGGAGCACGTCGGCTACGACCTGGTCGTCTCCGGCATGGCCTCCACCGACGGCGGCATGGGCGTCGTCCCGGCGATGCTCGCCGAGCGCCTCGGCGTCCCGCAGGTCACCCTGCTCTCCGAGGTCAAGGTCGAGGACGGCAAGGTCACCGGCCGCCGCGACGGCGACGCCGCCAGCGAGCAGCTGGAGGCCTCCCTCCCGGCCGTCGTCTCCGTGACCGACCAGTCCGGCGAGGCCCGCTACCCGTCCTTCAAGGGCATCATGGCGGCCAAGAAGAAGCCGGTCGAGTCCCTGGACCTCTCCGACCTCGGCATCGAGGCCGAGGAGGTCGGCCTGGAGGGCGCCTGGACCAAGGTCGACGAGGCCGCGGAGCGCCCGGCCCGCACGGCCGGCACCGTCGTCAAGGACGAGGGCGAGGGCGGCAAGCAGCTCGCCGAGTTCCTCGCGGGCCAGAAGTTCATCTGAGCTCTCTGATCCCGAACGAACCGTCCCCCGCCCCACTTTTTCCAGCAGGAGCAACGCCATGGCTGAAGTCCTCGTCTACGTCGACCACGTGGACGGCGCCGTCCGCAAGCCCACCCTCGAACTGCTCACCCTCGCCCGCCGCATCGGCGAGCCCGTCGCCGTGCACCTCGGTGCCGGTGCGGACGCCGCAGCCGCGACGCTGGCCGAGTACGGCGCGGTGAAGGTCCTCACGGCCGACGCCCCCGAGTTCGCCGACTACCTCGTCGTGCCGAAGGTCGACGCGCTGCAGGCCGCGGTCGAGTCTGTGTCCGCCGCAGGCTCCCTGGCCGCCGTGCTCGTCCCGTCCTCCGCCGAGGGCAAGGAGATCGCGGCCCGCCTCGCGGTCCGCACCGGCTCCGGCATCATCACCGACGCCGTCGACCTGGAGGCCGGCGACGAGGGCCCGGTGGCCACGCAGTCCGTCTTCGCGGCCTCGTACTCCACCAAGTCCCGCGTCACCAAGGGCATCCCGGTCATCACCGTCAAGCCCAACTCCGCCGCCCCGGAGGCCGCCCCGGCCGCCGGCACGGTCGAGCAGCTCGCCGTCACCTTCGGTGAGAAGTCCACCGGCACCAAGGTCGTCTCCCGCACCCCGCGCGAGTCCACCGGCCGCCCCGAGCTGACCGAGGCCGCGATCGTGGTCTCCGGCGGCCGCGGCGTCAACGGCGCCGAGAACTTCGCGATCATCGAGTCCCTCGCCGACTCGCTCGGCGCGGCCGTCGGCGCCTCCCGCGCGGCCGTCGACGCCGGCTGGTACCCGCACACCAACCAGGTCGGCCAGACCGGCAAGTCGGTCTCCCCGCAGCTGTACATCGCGGCGGGCATCTCCGGTGCGATCCAGCACCGGGCCGGCATGCAGACCTCGAAGACGATCGTGGCCATCAACAAGGACGCCGAGGCCCCGATCTTCGACCTGGTCGACTACGGCGTGGTCGGCGACCTCTTCGAGGTCGTCCCGCAGCTGACCGACGAGGTCAAGTCGCGCAAGGGCTGACCGGTCCCGACCGGCTCTCCGTCAGGCCCCCGTACGCACCCCCGCGTACGGGGGCCTGCCTGTTGACCTCCCCCGGCGGCATCGATAGCTTCGCCCGCGCGGACGGTCGGTTCCGCGCAGCGGAAACGTGGAGGGTGGGCCAGCCATGGGACAGCGGCAGCCGGTTGCGACGACCTTTACGGGGGCGGTGAAGGAACGTATCGACGCCTCTCTCGCCGCTGTCGACGCCGACCTCGCGCGCCGCTATCCCGGGGACCCCGGCACGCGGCAGCCCGTCCACACCGTGTACGTCCCCGCCGACGTCTTCGCCGCGGACACGGTGCGGTTCTGGGGCGACCAGGCGCTGGAAGCGCTCGACGAGCACGCGCCCGACGCCGCGTCGCTGGCCGGAGCGCTCGGCCTCTCCGAAGACCTCGCCGTGCCGGTGTACGAGCGGGTGCGCGCCAAGTTGCGGCGGGAGCCGGTGGAGGACCTCCGCATCGACTTCGAGGACGGGTACGGGCCGCGGCCGGACGAGGAGGAGGACGCCGCGGCGGTGCGGGCGGCGGGACTTGTGGCGGCGATGGGCGGGGGCGGGGTGGCGCCGCCGTTCGTGGGGATCCGGATGAAGTGCCTGGAGGCCCCTGTCCGGGACCGCGGGATCCGTACGCTGGACATCTTCCTGAGCGGGCTGATGGAGGCGGGCGGCCTGCCCGCGGGGTTGCAGCTCACGCTGCCGAAGGTCGGCTACGCGGAGCAGGTCGCCGCGATGGCCGCGCTGGTGGGGGAGTTCGAGAAGGAGCGGGGGCTGGAGCCGGGCCGTATCCGCTTCGAGATACAGATCGAGACGACGCAGGCGGTTCTCGGGGCGGACGGGCGCGCGACGGTGGCGCGGATGATCGACGCGGGGGAGGGGCGGGTCGCCTCGCTGCACTACGGGACGTTCGACTACAGCGCGGCGTGCGGGGTCGGCGCGGCGCACCAGGCCCCCGACCATCCGGTGGCGGACCATGCGAAGGCCGTGATGCAGGTGGCTGCGGCGGGGACGGGGGTGCGGGTGTCCGACGGGTCGACGAACGTGCTGCCGGTGGGGTCGGCGTCCCAGGTGCGCGCGGCGTGGGGGCTGCACTTCGGGCTGGTGCGGCGGGCGCTGGCGCGGGCGTACTACCAGGGGTGGGACATGCATCCCGGGCACCTGGTCACGCGGTACGCGGCGGTGTACGCCTTCTACCGGGAGGGGCTGGGAAGCGCGGCGGCGCGCTTGGACGCGTACGTGAACCGGGCCGGCGGGAACGTGCTGGACGAGCCTGCTACGGCGCGGGCGCTGAGCGGGTATCTGCTGCGGGGGATGGACTGCGGTGCGGTGGAGGAGACGGAGGTGACGGCTCTGACGGGGCTGGGGAGGGGTGAGCTG
>NZ_JBPQTW010000157.1:0-16169 GCF_051386535.1 Streptomyces sp. URMC 127 | reverse complement strand
CGCGCCCCCCGCGCAGCGGCCGACCGCCCGGTCCGCCGCACGCGCAGCGTGTCGGAGGGCTCGGCGAGCCAGGCGGGCGAGGCCGCGGCCCCGGTGCGTCGTACGCGCAGCGCGGCGGACGGCTCGGCCAGCCAGGCGGCCGAAGGCACGGCCCCGGTGCGTCGCGCCCGCAGTGCGGCGGACGGCTCCGCCAGCCAGACGGGGGAGACCGCGCCCCCGGCCCGCCGCATGCGCAGCGCGAGCGAGGGCTCGGCGAGCCAGGCGGGCGAGACCGCGCCCCCGGTGCGTCGTACGCGCAGCGCGTCGGAGGGCTCGGCGAGCCAGGCGGCCGAAGGCGCGGCCCCGGCCCGCCGTACCCGCAGCGCGGCGGACGGCTCGGCCAGTCAGGCGGGGGAGGCCGCCCCGCGGCGCGCCCGCCCGGCGGCCGCCGGCTCCTCCGACGCCCCCTGGCACCACGCCCGCCCGGCCTTCGACGAACCCCCCGCCGAGCCCGGCGCCGAAGAAGCCCCGCCCGAGCCGCAAGCCTCCTCCCGCCGCGACGGCGACCAGCCCGAGCGCCGCGGCCCGGCGGTGCCGGACGCACCGTCCGGTGAGCCGGAGACGTCACCCGAGCCGCAGGCTTCCCCCCGCCGCGACGGCGACCAGCCCGAGCGCCGCGACCCGGCGGTGCCGGACGCACCGGAGGGGGAGACGCCCGCCCCCGGCGGCGCCGGCCCCGCGTCACGGGGCGGTGAAGGCCGGGACGACCGCACCCCCGCCGGAGGCGACCCGGCCGGCGACGGCGGACCCCGTAACGGATCCCGTAACGACGACACGAGCAACCCCGCCGGAGGCGACCCCGCATGAGCGACACTCTCGACGTCGTCCTGCGCCTCCTCGCCGTCTTCGTCGTCTTCCTCGTGCTGCCCCTGGTCGTCGGCCAGACCGAGCACAAGGTGATGGCCCACATGCAGGGCCGCCTCGGCCCCATGTACGCCGGCGGCTTCCACGGCTGGGCGCAGCTCGTCGCGGACGGCGTGAAGTTCGCGCAGAAGGAGGACGTGGTGCCAGCGGGCGCGGACCGCCGCATCTTCCAGCTGGCACCGGCCGTGGCCCTCCTGCCGTACCTGCTCGTGCTGATCGCGATCCCGGTCGGGCCGGGCAACGCGGTCGGCCAGGTCGTCGACGCGGGCATCTTCTTCGTCCTCGCCGTGATGGGCGTGGGCGTCCTCGGCTCGCTGATGGCCGGCTGGGCGTCCGCCAACAAGTTCTCGCTGCTGGGCGGCCTGCGCACGGCCGCGCAGCTCATGGCGTACGAGCTGCCGATGCTGCTGGCCGCGGCGAGCGTGGCGATGGCGGCGGGCACGGTCTCGCTGCCGGGCATCGTGGACGCCTTCCACTGGTGGTGGGTGCCGTGGCAGATCGTCGGCGCGGTGGTCTTCTTCGTGGCGGGCCTCGCCGAGCTGCAGCGCCCCCCGTTCGACATGCCGGTCGCCGACTCCGAGATCATCTTCGGTGCGTACACCGAGTACACGGGCCTGCGCTTCGCGCTGTTCCTGCTGTCGGAGTACGCGGGCATCGTCGTCCTGTGCGGCCTGACCACGGTCCTCTTCCTCGGCGGCTGGCACGGCCCGTTCGGCGCCGACGGCCTGGGCTGGCTGTGGACCCTGCTGAAGACCGCGGTCCTGGCCTTCGTCGTGATCTGGCTGCGGGTGACCTACCCGCGGCTGCGCGAGGACCAGCTGCAGAAGCTGGCCTGGACCGCCCTCATTCCCCTCGCCCTGGCGCAGATCGCGCTGACGGGCGTCGTCAAGGTGGTGACCCAGTAGATGGGCCTTCCCGGTTCCGGCCTGGCCAAGGGCCTGGCCGTCACGCTCCGCACGATGACGCGCCGCGCGCACACCGCGCAGTACCCGGACGTCCAGCCCGAGCTGCCGCCGCGCACGCGCGGCGTGATCGGGCTGTTCGAGGAGAACTGCACGGTCTGCATGCTGTGCGCCCGCGAGTGCCCGGACTGGTGCATCTACATCGACTCCCACAAGGAGACGGTGCCCCCGGCCGCGCCGGGCGGCCGCGAGCGCAGCCGTAACGTCCTCGACCGCTTCGCGATCGACTTCTCGCTGTGCATGTACTGCGGCATCTGCATCGAGGTGTGCCCCTTCGACGCGCTGTTCTGGTCGCCGGAGTTCGAGTACGCCGAGACGGACATCCAGGACCTCGTCCACGAGCGCGACAAGCTCCGCGAGTGGATGTGGACCGTGCCGGAGCCGCCGGCGCTCGACCCCGCGGCCGAGGAGCCGAAGGAGATCGCGGCGGCCCGCAAGGCGGCGGAGAAGACGGCGGAGAAACTGAAGTCCGAGCAGGAGGGAGAGGCATGACCGGCACCGGTACCACCGTGCTCGCCGCACAGGCGCACGCGCACGGCTTCCTCTCCCCGGCCGGCGTCGAGATCGTCTTCCTCCTCGTCGGCCTCGTCACCCTCGGCGCGGCCGTCGTGACCGTCACGACCAGGCAGCTCGTGCACGCCGCCCTCTGGCTGGTCGTCGCCCTCGGCGGGCTCGCCGTGGAGTACCTGCTGCTGACGGCGGAGTTCATCGCCTGGGTGCAGGTCCTGATCTACGTCGGCTCCGTGGTCGTCCTCCTCCTCTTCGGGCTCATGCTCACCAAGGCCCCCATCGGCCGGTCCCCGGACGCCGACTCCGGCAACCGGTGGGCCGCCCTCGGCGTCGCCGCGGCCGCGGCCGCCGCCCTCGTGTGGGTGGTCGTGGACGCCTTCCGCACGACGTGGATCGGCCTGGACGGCGACGCCCCCCAGGGCACCACGAAGGTCTCCGGAGAGATCCTCTTCCGGCACTGGGTGCTGCCCTTCGAGGCGCTGTCCGTGCTGCTGCTCGCCGCGCTCGTCGGCGCGGTCGTCCTCTCCCGCAAGAAGACCCGGGAAGGGGCGCAGCGCTGATGCACCTCGTCTACCCGGCCGTCCTCGCGGCCCTCCTCTTCTGCACCGGCCTGTACGGCGTCCTGGCCCGGCGCAACGCGATCCTGGTGCTGATGTCCGTCGAGCTGATGCTCAACGCCGTCAACCTCAACCTCGTCGCCTTCGACGCCTGGCTGCGCGACGAGCTGCACGCGGGCCAGGCCCTCACCCTCTTCACCATCGCCATCGCCGCCGCCGAGATCGGCATCGGCCTGGCGATCGTGCTGCAGGTGCACCGCAACCGCGGCACCGCCGACGTCGACCGCCTGCGCGACCTGCGCGACGACGCCCCCGGCGCCGGACCCGGCACCGGACACCCGGACCACGAGGAGAAGGCCGAGGCCGCCGCGTGAGCACCACGACCACCGCCGTCCTCGTCCCCCTGCTGCCGTTCCTCGGCGCCCTCGCGGGCCTACTGACCGGCCGCCGCGCGCCCGGCTTCGTACGGCCCCTGGCCGTCCTGCCGACGCTCGCCGCGGCCGTGCTCGCCGCCGTCGTCGCCTGGCGGCAGGGCGGCGGGGACGCGATCGACGCCGCCACCCGGCTCACCCCGACCGGCTCCGTGCCGATCGACCTCGCCCTGCACCTCGACGGCTTCGCCGTCCTCGTCGCGCTGCTCGTCGGCGTCGTCGCCACGTGCGTCCAGCTGTACTCGACGGCCTACCTGCGCGACGACCCCCGCTACCCCTCCTACGCCGCCCTCGTCTCCCTCTTCACCGCGGCCATGCTGCTGGTCGTCTACTCCGGCGACCTCATGGTGCTGCTGGTCGGCTGGGAGATCATGGGCATCTGCTCGTACTTCCTGGTCGGCCACTACTGGGAGACCGAGGCCGCGCGCAGCGCCTCCCTCAAGGCCTTCCTGGTCACCAAGCTCGGCGACGTCCCCTTCCTGATCGGCATCCTCGCGCTGGCCGCCGACGCCGGGACCTTCCGGATCAACGGCATCCTCACCGCCGTCACCTCCGGCGGCATCGAGCACCCCACGCTGATCGCGCTGCTGCTCCTGGCGGGCGTGGCGGGCAAGTCCGCGCAGTTCCCGCTGCACACGTGGCTGCCCGACGCGATGGCCGGCCCCACGCCGGTCTCCGCGCTGATCCACGCCGCGACGATGGTCGCGGCCGGCGTCTACTTCGTCGCCCGGCTCCTCCCCCTCTTCGCGGCCTCCACCGCCGCGCTCGTCGTCCTCGCCGTGATGGCCGCCGTCACCATGACCGGCTCGGCGCTCGCGGCCCTCGCCCAGGACGACATCAAGCGCGTCCTCGCCTACTCGACCGTCGGCCAGCTCGGTTACATGACCGGCGCCCTCGCCGTCGGCGACCGCGGCGCGGCCGTCTTCCACCTGATCTCGCACGGCGCGTTCAAGGCCCTCCTCTTCCTCGGGGCAGGCGTGATCATCCACGCCGCCGGCACGAACTCGCTCGCCGCCATGGCCCGCACCGGCGGCCTCGCCAAGCGCATCCCCGACGCGTACTGGACGATGACCGTCGCCCTCCTCGCCCTCGCCGCGATCCCCCCGTTCAGCGGCTTCTTCTCCAAGGAAGCCGTCCTCGGCGCGGCCGAGCACGCCGCCTCCGGCGACGCCGAGGGCATCCCGGGCGCGGCCGGCTGGCTCGTCCTCGCCGCGGGGCTCCTCACGGCCCTCCTGACCGCCGCCTACGCCACCCGCCTGTGGCTGATGGCCTTCCGCGGCACCGGCCCCGAGGCCGCCGACCACGGCAAGCAGCCCGCCGCCATGAACACCGTCCTGTGGATCCTGGCCGTCCCCGCGCTCGCGCTCGGCCTCGCCGCCTGGAAGCTCCCCGGCTGGTTCGACGGCCGCTCGCTCACCCCGACGCTCACCACCTCCGTCCTCTCCACCGGCTGCGCCCTCGCCGGCGCGATCGTCATGTACGCGGCCTGGCGCCGCAGCGCCGCGCTCGCCGCCCGCACCCCCCTCGGCGCCGTCGCCGCCGACCCGGGCGCGGCCCCGTACGTCTCCGAGGAGGAGAGCATCGCCACCCACGAGGCCGCCTACGGCGACATCGCGGCGGCACCCGACCCGGCCGACCCCGGCCGGACCCTCCTCGGCCCCCTGCACCGCCACGCCGCGGCCGGCTTCCACCTGGACGCCGTCTACTCCGCCCTGTTCGTCCGGCCCGTGCGCGCGGCCGCCCGCCTCGCCGGCTTCCTCGACCGCGAGGTCGTCGAGACCTACGTGCGCGGCGCGGCCGGCGCACCCCGCCTGCTCGGCGAGGCCGTCCGCCGCGCCCAGACCGGCAACGTGCAGACGTACCTGAGCGCCCTGTTCGCCGGAGCCGTCGTCCTGGCCGTAGCGGCCGTGCTCGTAGCCAACGGAGCCTGACCGTGAGTCACACAGTCCTGCAGTACCTCCTCGCTGCGATCGTCGTCCTCCCCCTCGCCGGAGCCGTCGCCGCCCTCCTGCCGGCCCCGCCCGGCCTGAAGGGCCGCGACCCCGGGCAGGCCGTGCTCCGCCACGGCGTCACCGTCACCGGTGCCGTCCTCGCACTGGCCGTCGCCCTCGCGGCGGGCTTCGACCACGACAGCCCGGCCCGCATGCAGGCGACCACCGACATCAGCTGGATCCCGGCCCTGAACATCCGGATCCACCTGGGCGTGGACGGCGTCTCGCTCCCCCTCCTCGTCCTGACCGCGCTGCTGACCTTCCTCTGCGCGCTCTACAGCTACTTCCGCATGCCGCCGGGCCCGTCCCCCAAGGCATTCGTCGCGCTGCTCCTCGTCCTGGAGTCCGGCACCCTCGCGACCTTCGCCGTCCTCGACCTGATGCTGTTCTTCCTGGCCTTCGAGATGGTGCTCATCCCGATGTACTTCCTCGTCGCCCGCTGGGGCGGCGACGGCAGGGAGCGCGCGGCCTGGCGCTTCATCCTCTACACGCTGCTCGGCTCCGTCGTGATGCTGCTCGGCCTCCTCCTGGTCGGGATCAAGAGCGGCACGTTCGACATGGTGGCACTCGCCACTGACAACGGGGCGCACCTGAGCCGCACCACCCAGCTCATCGCCGTCCTCGCCATCGGCACCGGACTGGCCGTCAAGGCCCCCATGTGGCCCCTGCACAGCTGGCTGCCCGACGCCCACACCGCCGCCCCGACCGTCGGCTCGGTGCTGCTGGCGGGCGTGCTGCTGAAGATGGGCACGTACGGGTTCGTCCGCATCGTCCTGCCGGTCGCCCCGGACGGCGCGCACACCTTCGCGCCCTACCTCGCCGCCTTCGCGGCCGTCGGCATCATCTACGGCTCGCTGGTGTGCCTGAACCTGGCCCGCCGCGGCGCGGGGGGAGATCTCAAGCGCCTCATCGCGTACTCCTCCGTCGGCCACATGGGCTTCGTCCTGCTCGGCATCGCGACGCTCACCCCCACCGGGGTCAACGGCGCCCTCTTCGCCAACATCGCCCACGGCCTCATCACCGGCCTGCTCTTCTTCCTCGTCGGCGCGGTCAAGGACCGCTACGGCACCAGCGACCTCGACGCCCTCTCCGGCCGCACCGGCGCCGCCCTCTACGGCAAGGCCCCCCGCCTCGGCGGCCTCCTCGCCTTCGGCGCCATCGCCTCCCTCGGCCTGCCCGGCCTCGCCGGCTTCTGGGGCGAGATGCTCGCCATGTTCGGCGCGTTCCGGCCCGCGGACGGGCTCAGCCGCCCGGCGTTCCTGACGTTCATGGCCCTCGCCGGCCTCGGCACGCTCCTGACGGCCGCCTACCTGCTGGTCGTCGTCCGCCGCGTGTGCATGGGCGGCGACGGGGGCAGCACCCGGCCGCAGACCACCGGCACGGAGCCCGGCCCCGGCACCCCCGCCGACGTCCGGTCCTACGAGTTCGCCGCCTGGACCCCGCTCGTCGCCCTCACCGTCCTCGCCGGACTCTGGCCCGCGGCCCTCCTCGGCCTCACCGACCCGGCCGTTCAGCAGCTCCTCCGAGGAGGCAACTGATGGGCTCCCTGATCCAGTCCGTCGACTGGCTCGCCGTCGCACCGCCCACCGTCACGGCCGTCGTCGCGCTGGCCGTCCTGGTCGCCGACCTCTTCCTCCCCGAGGAGCGCAAGCCGCTCCTGGGCGCCGTCTCCGTCGCCGGGCTGCTGCTCGCGGGCCTGGCCCTGCTGCCGCTCCTCGACGGCGACCGCTCCACGTTCTGCCTCACCGGGGTCTCCGACCGCGACGCGTGCAGCTACACCGCCGACCACTTCACGCTCGTCATCCAGCTCCTGGTGCTCGGCGGCGCCCTCCTGACGGCCCTGCTGTCCATGAGCGCCGTCCGCGACCACCGGCTCCCCGAAGGGGAGTACTGGTTCCTGCTGCTGTCCTCCGCGGCGGGCGCCGCCCTGCTGCCCGCCTCCCGGGACCTCGCGACCCTCGTCGTCGCCCTCGAAGTGGCCTCCCTGCCGGCCTTCGCCCTCGTCGGCCTGCGCCGCGGCGACCGCCGCTCCTCCGAGGCGGCCCTGAAGTTCTTCCTGTCCTCGGTCACCGCGACCGCCGTCACCCTCCTGGGCGTCAGCTTCGTCTACGCGGCCACCGGCACCCTGCACCTCACCGAGGTCGCCGGGAAGCTCGCCGAGACCGACCCGCGGCTCGCCACCCTCGCCCAGGCGGGCGTCGCCCTCACCCTCGTCGGCTTCGCCTTCAAGACCGCGGCCGTGCCGTTCCACTTCTGGGTGCCCGACACCTACGCGGGCGCCCCGCTGCCCGTCGCCGCCTACCTCTCGGTGATCGGCAAGGCGGTCGGCTTCACCGGCCTCATCCTGGTCACGGTCGTCGCCTTCCCCTCGTACGCCGGCGTGTGGGCACCGGCCGTCGCCGTCCTCGCCGCGCTGACCATGACCGCGGGCAACGTCGCCGCGCTCCGCCAGCGCCCGGAACGCGCCCGCAGCGCAGTGCGCCTCCTCGCCTGGTCCTCCGTCGGCCAGGCGGGCTACCTGCTCGTGCCCGTCGCCGCCGCCGGCTACGCGGACGACCCCGCGCGCGCCATCGGCTCCACCGTCGCGTACGCCCTGATGTACGCCGCCGTGAACCTCGGCGCGTTCGCCGTCGCCGCCCTCGTGGCCCGCACGAGCCCGCAGAACCGCATCACCGACTACCGGGGCCTCTACGCCCGCCGGCCGCTCGCCGCGCTCGCCCTGGGCTTCTTCCTGCTCTGCCTGGCGGGCCTGCCGCCGGGCATCATCGGCCTCTTCGCGAAGGTCACGGTCTTCAGCGCGGCGGTCGACGCGGGGCTGGGCTGGCTGGCCGTCGTCATGGCCCTCAACGTCGTGATCGCGCTCTACTACTACCTGCAGTGGACGGCGGTCCTGTTCCGCCCGGCGGAGGCCGGGACTGCGGAGGTGGGGACCGCGGAAGCCGGGACTGCGGAGGCGGCGCCGGTCCGCGTCCCCGGGCCGCTGGGCGCGGCCATCGCCCTGGCCGCCGCGGCCGGCATCGCCCTGTCGGGCGCCCCCCAGCTCGTCCTCCGCTTCGCTTCGCAGGCGCTGCTCTAGGAGCGGGCGGGCCCCGTACCGTCCGCCGGACGGGCGACCCGCGCGGCAGGGAACCAAGGGAACCCGGTGCCCCCGTCTGGCGTTGACCGGTCAAGAAGGTTCCACTGGAGACTCCACCACGAGTGGAAGCGCGTCAGCGCAAGGGTTCCCCTGCCGCACCACTTGGAGGGCGTACCGTGCACCGCCGGCACAACGGGCTCAGGACCGCAGTCCTCCTCGGGGGGCTGTCCGCGCTCATCATCGTCATCGGCAGCCTCTTCGGCCGTACGGGCCTGATCGTCGCCGTCCTGGTGGCCCTGGGCACCAACGCCTACGCCTACTGGAACAGCGACAAGCTCGCCCTGCGCGCCATGCGCGCCCGCCCCGTCAGCGAGTTCGAGGCCCCCGGCCTCTACCGCATGGTCCGCGAGCTCTCCACGGCCGCCCGCCAGCCCATGCCCCGGCTGTACATCTCGCCGACGGACGCGCCCAACGCCTTCGCGACCGGCCGCAACCCCCGCAACGCCGCCGTCTGCTGCACGGACGGCATCCTGCACCTCCTGGACGAGCGCGAGCTGCGCGGCGTCATCGGCCACGAGCTCAGCCATGTGTACAACCGCGACATCCTCATCTCCTCGATCGCGGGCGCGCTCGCCTCGGTGGTGATGTTCCTGGTGAACTTCGCGTGGCTGGTCCCCTTCGGCAGATCGGACGACGACGAGGGCCCGGGCATCGTCGGCATGATCATGATCATGCTGCTGGGCCCGGTCGCGGCGTCGCTCATCCAGCTCGCCGTCAGCCGCTCCCGCGAGTACGAGGCCGACGCCTCCGGCGCCCGTCTCACGGGCGACCCCCTGGCCCTCGCCTCGGCCCTCCGCAAGCTGGAGGCGGGCACGCAGCGCCTGCCCCTGCCCCCCGAGCCGCGCATCGAGACCGCGAGCCACATGATGATCGCGAACCCGTTCCGCGCGGGCGAGGGCATGGCCAAGCTGTTCTCCACGCACCCGCCGATGGGGGAGCGCATCGCCCGCCTGGAGCAGATGGCGGGCCACGGGGGCCGGTAGCCGGCCCTAGCCGACGGGCCTGCCGTCGTACGTCCCTCCCCGGCACACCAGCACCGGCGCGAAGTCGTCCCCGACGGTCACGTCGATCGTCCCGTCCGCGCTCAGGCACTGCGCGGCGGACACCTCCGTGGGCGGGGGCTGCGCAGGCGGCGGAGGATCGAGGTCACCGGCCCGGGCGACCCCCGCGCCGAGCGTTCCGGCGAGCACCAGGGCGGAAACCGCGGCGCCGAGGGCTTGTCGCGTACGTGTGCGCATGGGGGCTCCTCCCGCTCGTTGCGTGCGCGCCCGCCGAACGGCGGACACGGCGGACCGCCCACGATGACGGCGAAGCGGCCGCGCGGCACGCTGCACTGGGCCGTTCGGGGGAGGGCGCCGACCGCCCCCGGGGCGCGAGCGGGTGTGTCACCCGTCCGGCGCAGTTCCGCTGCCGGGGCGGGTGGGCCGGTGCGGTACTGGAAGCGTTCGACGCAGCCGAGATCCGGGAGCCGTCATGAGCGACCAGAACCAGAACCAGGGCAAGGGCCGGGCCGCGAAAGGGCGCGAGGCCGGCGGCGAGGAGCGGAAGTCCGGGGTCAAGCCCGAGAAGCGAAGCGGGGCCTTCGAGGTCTCCGTAGGGGACAGCTACATCTCGGGTGAGGGAGCCCGCTGGGAGGGCAACGCGGAAGCCACGGATCTCGGGGACGACTTGTTCGGCGGTCGCCGGCGGAAGCGGGACGACAACGACAAGAAGTAGCCCTGCCGAGGCCTGGCGGACGGCGCCGGTGCCGCGGCAGCAGCGGCCAGCGGCGGCGGCCCGTCGTCACCTTGGGTTGCTGATCCTCCCGCCGCGGCAACCGTCGGTAGCCGTCCGGACGTCCCAGTAGCTGGACGGCAGGACGAGTGGGAGGCTCTGTTTTATGAAGTTCATCCTGAACATCATCTGGTTGGTGCTCTGTGGCTTCTGGATGGCAATTGGGTACGTTGTTGCTGGTTTGATCTGTTTCGTCTTGATCGTCACCATTCCCTTTGGAATCGCATCGTTCCGCATTGCCGGTTACGCGCTCTGGCCGTTCGGGCGGACGACCGTCGAGCGGCGTGACGCGGGTGCCGGGTCGCTGATCGGCAACATCATCTGGTTCGTCTTCGCCGGGTGGTGGCTGGCGCTCGGTCACATCGTCACCGGTGTTGCGCTCTGCTGCACGATCATCGGAATCCCCCTGGGCATCGCGAACTTCAAGCTGATCCCGGTCTCGCTCTTCCCGCTCGGCCGCGAAATCGTCCCGACGGACCAGGCGTTCGCGGGCTACCGCTGAACCGCGGCTGTTACAGCGGCTGTTGGCCGTTGAGCGAGCGCAGGGTCTCCTCGGCCTCGGGGGTCAGAACGAGGGGGCCCTCGCCGTGCACCCAGACCGCGCGGACGTCGAGGCACCGGAAGCGCCAGCCGCGCGGGGTGCGCACGACCTCGCCCGTGAACGTGCCGCCGACGGTGAAGTGGTCGCCGGGGCCGGAGCCGCGGATCTCGCGGGTGGAAGCCAGGTGCACGTGCGTCATCAGGGCGTTCCAGCGCACCGTGGCGCGGTCGCCGGTGACGTCCAGCAGGTAGTTGGTGCCGATGTGCTGCGTGCGCTCGAACTTGGCCATGGTGGCCGCCTGGGAGGCGGCCAGGCCGTCGATGCCCTCGTGCGTCCCGACCGGCGAGGTGATCCGTACGTCCGGCGTGAAGAAGCCGTGGGCCCAGGCGTCGTCGAACCGGCGCTCGTCGAGGCTCAGCAGGTAGCGGTCGATGAGCCCGGTGATGTCGGCGCGGTCCGTGAGGGCGTCGATGCGGGCCTTGAGGTCGGCGGTCTCCGGGGTGAACTCCGGTGCGGTGAGGGTCATGGCGGCACGCTCCGTGGGTCGGTGGACGGGCCGCCCCGGGCGGGCCGGCCGTTCACCGGGAACGCTAAAAGCTCAAGATAACTTGAGGTCAAGCCCGCCGGGAGAACGAGCCGCGGAACGCCGAAGCGCGCCGGAAGGGATTCCCTTCCGGCGCGCTTCGGTGCGACTGCCGTCAGCCGTCGTTCCCGGGTCAGCGGTAGTTGACGAACTGGATCGCGAAGTCCAGGTCCTTGCCCTTGAGGAGGGCCTGGACGGCCTGGAGGTCGTCACGGCTCTTGGAGCTGACGCGCAGCTCGTCGCCCTGGACCTGGGCCTTGACGCCCTTGGGGCCCTCGTCACGGATGATCTTGGCGACCTTCTTGGCGTTCTCCTGGGAGATGCCCTCCTCGATCGAGGCGAAGATCTTGTACTCCTTGCCGGAGGCCTGCGGCTCGCCCGCGTCGAGCGACTTCAGCGAGATGCCGCGCTTGACCAGCTTGGTCTCGAAGATGTCGAGAACGGCCTTCACGCGCTCCTCGGCGTTGGCACGCATCTCGATCTTGTCGCCGGACCACGCGATCGAGGCGCCCACGCCCTTGAAGTCGTAGCGCTGCGAGATCTCCTTGGCGGCCTGGTTGAGGGCGTTGTCGACCTCCTGCCGCTCGACCTTCGAGACGATGTCGAAACTGGAGTCGGCCATATTGAGTTGGCTCCTCGTACGTAGATCCATCGGGGGGTGCGGCCCTGGCTGCCACCGGCCCCGGGCCGGCGGCGGACCGCCCCGTCAGCCTAGCCACCCCGGGGCCGTTCTCACGGGCGATGAACCGAGTGGCGGACCACCCCAGGTCATCGGGTATGGTTTACGTCGTTGCCCCGGAGCGAATCGAAAGAGAGCCCGAGGTGACACCCCATGGCGGTGTGCCCGAGTGGCCAATGGGAGCGGACTGTAAATCCGTCGGCTTAGCCTACCCAGGTTCGAATCCTGGCGCCGCCACGGAATGAGGCCCCTGACCTGAAAAGGTCAGGGGCTTCTTTCGTTTTCCGGCGCGCCCGGGCCTCATCGGCGCGCCCCGCCCTCAGCCGCTCGCCACGGCCTTCACGGCCTCCAGAACCGGCGTCTCCCCGCCGATCAGCTCCAGGGTCCGCCCCGCCGTCCCCGGCTCGTCCAGCAGCGCCGCGAGGACCGCCGCGACGTCGTCCCGGGTCACCTCGCCCCGCCCCGTGGCCTCGCCGAGCGTCACCCGGCCCGTGCCGGTGCCGTCCGTGAGCCGCCCCGGCCGCAGGATCGTCCAGTCCAGGCCGGTCCGCGCCCGGATGTCCGCGTCCGCCGCGCCCTTCGCGCGCAGGTAGGCGGCGAAGACCGGATCGGTGCCCTCCGGGGGCTCGCGGTCGGCACCCATGGACGAGACCACCAGGAAGCGGCGGACCCCGGCCGCCTCGGCCGCATCAGCGAAGAGCGTCGCCGCGGCGCGGTCGACGGTGTCCTTGCGCCCGGCGCCGCTGCCCGGCCCCGCTCCGGCCGCGAAGACGGCGGCGTCGGCCGACTCCAGGTGCCGCACCAGATCCGCCACGGAGGCCGACTCCAGGTCGCACACGACCGGCTCGGCACCGGCCGCCAGGAGGGCCCCGGCCTGCTCGGGCCTGCGGATGACGCCCGCGATCTCGTCCCCGCGCGCAGCGAGCAGCCGCTCCAGCCGCAGCGCGATCTGACCATGTCCACCAGCGATGACAATGCGCATGATCCGACCGTACGCCGATCACCGGATTCCGACAGAGGGCCTCGCCGCGCCCCGGCCGCCACTCCCGTCACGCCGCCGCTCCCGTCACGCCGCCATCAGCACACCGCCCCGTCAGGACGGCTCGCCCCCGCCGCGCGACGACTGCCGCGGCAGCTCCAGGGCCGCGATCGCCGCGGAGGTGTCGCAGTACTCCCGCACGGCGCTCGTACGGGCCACCACGCGGCCCTTGTGCACTACGAGACGGCTGTACGCCAGCGACAGGACGCTCTCGACCCGCTCGCCCCGCACGGCCAGCAGCTCGGCCGGGAACCCCGCCTCGACCCGCACCCGCGGCAGGCCCATCGCCGCCCGCGCCCACCCGCTGACCGCCTCGTACGCCTCCCCGGGCCGCAGCTCGCCGTGCGAGGCCAGCAGGAACGCGGCCTCCAGGGGATCGCCGCGGCCGACCGGATTGGCCGCGTCGCGCAGGGCGCCGCTCCCGGCCGCGACCCGCACGCCCGCGGCCCGCAGCAGCCGCACCGGGGCGCAGCGCGAGACGCGGGCGCCGCGCTGCTCCAGCGTCCCGCAGTCGCCCTGCGGCAGGCAGACGACGGTCACCCCGGCGGCGGACAGCTGCTCGGCGGCGCGCACGGCCAGGTCGCGGGGGAGGCGGGCGAGGCCGCCGCAGGGGCCGAGGGTGACGCGGGGGCGTAGCCCGCCGGCCATGGCGGCCAGCCGGGCGAGCCGGGCGGGGTCGGAGCCGTCGGTGTGCAGGTCGACGGGGCTGCCGTGCGCGGCGGCCAGGTCGAGGGCGGCCTCGGCGAAGCCGGTGGGGTCGGGGTCGAGGTCGGGGCAGCCGCCGACGGCCGCGCCCATCTTGACCGCGTCCCGCAGGAGGGCCAGCCCGTCGGCGCCGGCGGCGCCGGTGAGCAGCCGGGGCACGGCCACGGCGGTCAGGTCGGTGAGCCCGCGCAGGGCGCGCCCGGCCTGCAGGACGGCCTCCAGCGAGCGCAGCCCCTGCACGTCGCCGATGCGGACGTGGCAGCGCAGGGCGGTGGCCCCGTGCCCGAGCTGGAGGAGGGCCGCCTCGGTGGCGCGCCGCTGGACGTCCTCGGCGGCGTACGAGACGGGGCCGTCGGCCTCGGCGGTGAGCGCGGTGGCGCCGTGGGCGTGCGGCTCGGCGGGCGCGGGCAGCAGCAGATAGCCGCTGAGGTCCACGCGGGGGCCGGAGGCGAGGCTGCCCGCGGTGCCCACGGCCTCGATGTGCCCGCCGCTCAGCCGCACGTCCACCGTGCGGCCGTCGGCGAGGCGGGCGCCGCCGAGCACGAGGGCGCCGTCGCCGGGCGCGACGGCGGGCCGGGCGCCGGGACGGGGGGCCTCGCCCCCGGGCTCCGCCGGGGGCTGCGGCTGGCTGTCGGGCATCGCGCTCCTCCGGGGGCCGGGGCGTGCATGATCACGCAGCAGATCCGAGCGTAGGGCGCGGCAGGAACGGCTTCGAGCAGGCGACGAATAGTCGTACTGGTGTGGTGCGGCGAGGCTTCCGTGGCGTCGTCGCGGCCGTCCTCCGGATACGGATTTCACCTTCGGCGGCCAACCGTGTAATGTCTTCCTCGCTCGCCCCAATAGCTCAGTCGGCAGAGCGTCTCCATGGTAAGGAGAAGGTCAACGGTTCGATTCCGTTTTGGGGCTCTGGTGTGAGAGGTTCCCCGCCTTCGGGCGGGGAGTCCCTCCCGCATCAAAGCGGTGTAGCTCAGTCGGTAGAGCAAGCGGCTCATAATCGCTGTGTCACCGGTTCAAGTCCGGTCACCGCTACACGTAGTAGCCGATTGTGGGGTCGGTCCTCCGATCGGCTACTCTTGTCTGCGTTAAATCCGTCCATTCCGTCAAGGAGCACTCACGTGGCTGCCACCGACGTCCGCCCGAAGATCACGCTGGCCTGCGTGGAGTGCAAGGAGCGGAACTACATCACCAAGAAGAACCGGCGCAACGACCCGGACCGTCTTGAGATGAAGAAGCACTGCCCCCGTTGCAACTCGCACACCGCGCACCGCGAGACGCGATAACAACAAGGCTCGTTCGCGAGGCCGTCCCCATTCACCGGGGGCGGCCTCGCGGCGTATCCGCCACCGTTCACCACTGCCGCAGGAGGTACCGGGCCATGGCGCTCGACCAGTCCTTCGTAGGGCGGACCTATCCGGCCACCGAACCGTACGAGGTCGGCCGGGAGAAGATCCGCGAATTCGCCGAGGCCATCGGCGACACCAATCCGGCGTACACCGACCCGGAGGCCGCCAAGGCGCTGGGCCACCCGGATGTGATCGCCCCGCCGACCTTCGTGTTCTCGGTCACGTACCGGGCCGCCGGCGCGGTCGTGAACGACCCGCAGCTGGGCCTGGACTACTCGCGCGTCGTGCACGGCGACCAGAAGTTCGCCTACGCCCGCCCCGTGCGGGCCGGTGACCGCCTGACGGTCGTCTCCACCATCGAATCGATCAAGTCCCTCGCGGGCAACGACGTCCTGTCCATCCGCGGCGACGTCCAGGACGAGCACGGCGAGCACGTGGTGACCGCACACACCACCCTGGTGGCCCGCGCGGCCGAGGAGGCGTCATGACCGCCCGCATCTCCTACGACGAGGTCGAGATCGGCACGGAGCTGCCGGTCCGCTCCTTCCCGGTGACGCGCGCCGACCTGGTCCGCTACGCGGGCGCCTCGGGCGACTTCAACCCGATCCACTGGAACGAGAAGTTCGCCAAGGAGGTCGGCCTGCCGGACGTGATCGCGCACGGCATGTTCACCATGGCCGAGGCGGCGCGCGTGGTCACGGACTGGGCCGGTGACCCGGGCGCCGTCGCCGAGTACGGGGTGCGCTTCACCCGCCCGGTCGTCGTGCCCAACGACGACGAGGGCGCGGTCATCGAGGTCGGCGGCAAGGTCGCGGCCAAGGACGACGAGCGCCGCACGGTCCGCGTGGACCTGGTGGTCAAGAGCGCGGGCCAGAAGGTCCTGGGGATGTCGCGAGCGGTCGTACGCCTCGCCTGACGACAGGGCGCCGCGAGCAAGCGGCCGGGGCGGGGCCTTGCCGTCGGCCCGGCCGGTGGGCGCCGACCCCGCCGCTGCGCGGCGGGGGCCCTCCCACCCG
>NZ_JBPQTW010000156.1:0-16199 GCF_051386535.1 Streptomyces sp. URMC 127 | reverse complement strand
CCGCACCCCCAGCCGCCCCCGCCCGTCCGTGTGACCGACCGGGCGGTCAGCCCGTTCGTGGACCCCATAACCCCCAGGGAAGCCCATGTCCGCACCCATACGGCCGCTGCACCTGGCCGTGAGCATTGACCGTCCCGGCGTCCGGGACGCCGGAACCTACGTCCGTGCCGCCCGCCTCGCCGAGCGCGGCCGGCTGGACTTCGTCACCCTCGGCGACACCCTCGGCCCGCCGCGCCGCGGCGCGAGCCGTCTCGACGCCCTCGCCGTCCTCGCCCGCGTCGCGCCCGCCACCGAACGGATCGGCCTGGTGCCCACCGTCACCACCACCCACACCGAGCCGTTCCGCGTCGCCGGCGCCCTCGCCACCCTGGACTGGGTGAGCGACGGCCGCGCCGGATGGACCGCCGAGGTGTCCGCGACCGAGGCCGAGGCCCGCCACTTCGGCCGCCGCGCCCCGGCCCCCGCCGACGCGCTCTGGCAGGAGGCCGCCGCGTTCGCCGACGCCGCCGCCCGGCTCTGGGACGGCTGCGGCGCCGGCGGCCCCCTCCTCGACCGCGACAATCCGCACCGCGCCGGCTTCGAAGGCCCCGGCGGGTCCGTCCGCGGACCCTCGGCCGTGCCCCGCCCGCCGCAGGGCAGGCCGGTGACCGCCGTCGACGCCACCCGCCTGCCGGCCCGCGCGGCCGCCGCCCGCCACGCCGACGTCGTCTACCTCCGCACCGGGCCCTCGCCCGCGCCCGGCGCGGTCCGCGCCGCCCGCGAGGACCTGCACGCCCGGCTGCGCGCCCTGGGCCGCGACCCCGGCCGGGTCGTCGTCCTCGCCTCCCTGCCCGTCGCGCTGTACGCGGCGGCCGACGCCGTCGCCCTCGCCGGCCTGGCGGGCTCCTGGTGGGCGGACGGCGTCGTCGACGGCTTCCACTTCCGGCCCCGCGACCCCGACCGCGACCTCGCCCTGCTGGTCGACGGGACCGTGCCCGTCCTCCAGCACCGGGGCCTGCTCCGCTCCTTCTACCCCGGCGGCACGCTCCGCGAGCACCTCTGCCTGCCCCGCCCCGCCAACCGCTACGCCACCGCGAGGAGGACCGCATGACCGCTCCCAGGGTGCGCCGGCGCCGGCAGATGCACCTGGCCGTGCAGTTCCCCGCCGCCGGCAGCACGACGGCGCCGACCGGCCCGCGGCCGGGGAGGCCCCACTCCACCTTCTCCTCTCCTTCGTCTTCGTCTTCGTCCTCTCCTTCGTCCTTCTCGTCGTTCCGGCACCTCGCCGCCACCGCCGAACGCGGCCTCTTCGACTTCTTCCTCGTCCCTGACGACGCCGGCGGCCCCGAGCCGGTCACCGTGCTGAGCGCCCTCGCCGCCGTCACCGAGCGGATCGGCCTGGCCGCCGGCGGCGGCACCACGTTCACCGAGCCCTACGAACCGGCCCGCCGGCTCGCCTCCCTGGACCACCTCAGCGACGGGCGCGCCGCCTGGGACGTCGGCACCCCCTCTGACGGATACGCACGCGCCGCCGAGTTCGTCGCCGCCGCGCGCGCCCTGTGGGACTCCTGGACGCCCGGGGGCGTGCCGCGCCCCTTCTCCCACCACGGGACGCACTTCTCCCTGTCCGGCACCTTCGACGTGGCCCGCGGCCCGCAGGGGCACCCGGTCGTCCTGCACGCCGGAGACTCCGAGGAGGGGCGGGAGTTCGCGGCCTCCGCAGCCGACGTGGTGCTCACCCGCAGGGCACCCGGGGACCGCCTGCGGGCCTTCGCCGCCGACGTCGGGCGGCGGCTCGCCGCGTACGGGCGGCAGCCGGGGGAGCTGAAGGTCATGCCGTGCGTGACGTTCGCCCTCGGGGACACCGACGCCGAGGCCCAGGAGAACGCCGCCGAGATCCGTAAACAGCAGGTCTCGCCGCAGAACGCGCTGCTCGCCCTGGAACGGGTCTGGGGCCGCGACTTCTCCGGCTGCGACCCCGACGGCCCGCTGCCCCGCACCGGCCCGGACCCCACCGCGGAGGCGGCCCGGTGGCGGGCCGTGGCCGAGGCCGAAGGGCTGTCCGTCCGGCAGACCGTGATCGAGATGACCGGGCGGCAGACCTTCGTCGGCAGTCCCGCGTCGGTCGCCGCACAGCTGGACGAGTGCGTCGCCTCCGGGGCGGCCGACGGGTTCGTCCTCCTCCCGCACCTCGCCCCGGGCGGGCTGGACGAGTTCGCCGACCGCGTCGTGCCGCTGCTGCAGGAGCGTGGCGCGTTCCGTACGGAATACACGGGCGCGACGCTGCGCGAGCACCTCGGGTTGCCGCTGCCCGTATGGAAGGGTTGACCGTCATGAGCACGGACACGGTGCGCGACGCACGACAGCAGTGGACAGCGTGGCGCGAAGAGCGCACGGAGACGGTCTCGGCACCGTACGGACCCCTCGCCCTGACGGGCACGCACTGGCTCGCCGACGCGTCCGAGGGGCGCATTCCCGCCATTCCCGGGCAGTGGGCGGAGGAAGAGGACGCGGTACGGCTCACCGCCGCTGCCGCCGACGGGCTCACCCTGGACGGGCGGCCGCTGGACGGCGTGGTCCGGCTCCGCCCCGACAAGGGCCCCGCGGCCGCGGCCCGGGTCTCGTACGGGGGCCGGAAGCTCGTGGTGATACGGCGCGAGGGGCTGTGGGCGGTGCGCGTCTTCGACCCCGGCTCGGCCGGGCGGCGCGAGTTCGCCGGGATCGACGTCTTCGACCACGACGAGAAGTGGTTGCTGCCCGGCGTCTTCCGCCCGTACGGCAGCAGCCGGCGGGTGAGCGTGGCGAACGCGGACGGGCGGGAGAGGGGCCTGGGCCTGGACGGCGAGCTCGTCTTCACGGTCGCCGGGACCGAACACACGCTGCAGGCCGCGCTGGAGGTGGACGGCACGCTGTGGGCGGTGTTCGCCGACGCGACGAGCGGGACGTCCAGCTACCGCTTCCGCTTCCTGCGCGCGCCGGCGCCGGGCGTCGACGGGCGGGTGACGCTCGACTTCAACCGGGCGCTGCTGCCGCCGTGCGCCTTCGCGGACCACTTCATCTGCCCGTTCCCGCCGCCGGGCAACACGCTGCCGGTCGCCGTGCCGGCGGGCGAACGAGACGTGTTGCGAGGATAGGGCCCGCTGCTCCCGGGGCCGGACTCGCCCGGGGGGGGCATGCAGGCAGGCACGGAGAATCCGCCGCGGCGGTGAGCAAACCCCGCGGCGGACACCGGTGGTGAACGCGGCATGGGGCCCCACGCCGCGTCCACCACGCCTCGCGAGGCGACCCGTGCCCCGCGAGGGGGCCCGCGCCCCGCGAGGGGGCCCCGCCCCGGCCGAAACGGGCTCTTGCGGTCGTCGTCGCGTGACCCGAATACTCCCGAGCAGCGCTTGTCAGGGGCACGGCGAAAACGGAATCCCGCGTGCCCGTACGGCTGCGCCTCACCTACCGACCCCACTCGGGAGGAACCACGTGAGGATCACCACGGCGACCCGCGTCGCCCTCGCCTCCACCCTCGCCGCCGCGGCGGCGTTCATCGGCACCGCCGCCCACGCCGAACCCGCCGCCGGTTCCGCCGCCCGGCTCGCCGCCGCCGGCGCCGCCGTGCAGTCCGCGGACGTCGCCGGCACGGCCTGGGCCGTCGACCAGGACAGCGGCACCCTCGTGGTCACCGCCGACTCCACCGTCACCGACACCGCCCTCGCCAGAATCAGGCAGCAGGCCGGCCCCGCCGCCGACGCGATACGGGTCGAGCGGACCGCCGGTGTCCTTCGCCCCTACCTCGCCGGCGGTGACGCGATCTACGCCCCGAGCTGGCGCTGCTCGCTCGGCTTCAACGTGCGCAAGGGCAACACCGCCTACTTCCTCACCGCGGGCCACTGCACCGAGGGCAAGCCGCCCTACTACACCAACTCCAGCCACACCACCAGCATCGGGCCCACCACCGGCACCAGCTTCCCGGGCAACGACTACGGCATCGTGCAGTACACCAACGGCTCCCTCGCGCACCCCAGCGAGGTCAGCCTCGGAGGCGGCCGCACCCAGCGGATCACCGCCGCCGGCAACGCGAGCGTCGGCCAGGCCGTCCAGCGCAGCGGCTCCACGACCGGCGTGCACGGCGGCAAGGTCACCGGCCTCAACGCCACCGTCAACTACGGCAACGGCCAGGTCGTCCGCGGCCTGATCAAGACGAACGTGTGCGCCGAGCCCGGCGACAGCGGCGGCGCCCTGTTCGCCGGGTCCACCGCGCTCGGCCTGACCTCCGGCGGCAGCGGGAACTGCCGCTCCGGCGGGACGACGTTCTTCCAGCCCGTCGGCCCGGCGCTCAAGGCGTACGGCGTGACCATCGGCTGACGGCGCGGCCCGCCGTCACCCGGGCCCCCGTCACCCGGCCCCCGGCACCCGAGCCCCCGGCCCGCACACCGGCCGGGGGCTCGACCCTGTGCCCGATACGGGCATACCGTGGACATAACACCTGAGATGTACGGCAGGGGGCCTCCCATGGTCGAGGATCTGGTGATGGCAGCCGTGGGCGTGGCGTCCGCCGGGGCGGTCTACGTCATGGCGGCGGCCCGCGTGGTCAAGCAGTACGAGCGGGGCGTGGTGCTGCGGCTCGGGCGCCTCCTGCCCGGGATCCGCCCGCCGGGATTCACCATGATCATCCCGGGCGTCGACCGGCTGCGTAAGGTGAACATGCAGATCGTGACGATGCCCGTGCCCGCCCAGGAGGGCATCACCCGCGACAACGTCACCGTGCGGGTCGACGCGGTCGTCTACTTCAAGGTCGTGGACCCGGCCGAGGCCGTGATCGCCGTGGAGGACTACCGCTTCGCGGTCTCGCAGATGTCCCAGACGTCCCTGCGTTCGATCATCGGCAAGAGCGACCTGGACGACCTGCTCTCCAACCGGGAGAAGCTCAACCAGGGCCTGGAGCTCATGCTCGACAGCCCCGCCATCGGCTGGGGCGTGCAGATCGACCGGGTGGAGATCAAGGACGTCTCGCTGCCGGAGACGATGAAGCGGTCCATGTCCCGGCAGGCGGAGGCCGAGCGGGAGCGGCGGGCGCGGGTGATCAACGCGGACGCGGAGCTGCTCGCGTCGAAGAAGCTCGCCGAGGCGGCGGCCACGATGGCCGACCAGCCGTCGGCGCTGCAGCTGCGGCTGCTGCAGACGGTGGTGGCGGTGGCTGCCGAGAAGAACTCCACGCTGGTCCTGCCGTTCCCGGTGGAGCTCCTGCGCTTCCTGGAACGGTCGGCCCAGCAGGGGCTGGTACCGCCGGACCCTCCACGCGCGCCCAAGCCACCCCCTCCGGAGGAACCGGGCCCTCTGACGTCCCCGGCGCCCCCGGAAGAGCTCCCCCCGACCGCGGAGCCCTAGCCCTACCGGGCGCGGCCGGACCGCTGCCGCGGTGACCCCGACGGCGTAGGCCCGCCGGTGCGGGCCGATCCGGCACCGCCGGTGTGCGCCGCGGGGGTGTCTCGCCGTTGCGGCGGGGTGGGGGCGGCGCCCCGGTCGGGGGGTGCGCAGCACCCGCGCTATGGGCGGCGGTGCTCCGGGCCGGTGAAAGGCCGCCCCGGGCTCTCGTTTCCGCCGCCGGGGCGAGCAACCCCTACGGCGTAGTCCGGCGGTGCCGGTCGGTCTGGCACCGCCGGTGTGCGCCGTCGGGGTGTCTCGCCGTTGCGGCGGAGGGTGGGTTGGCGCCCTGGCCGGGGCAGTGGACGGTGTCCGTGACCGGCGATGGCCGCACGGCCTCTGATCCCGCCGCGACGGCGGGGGCGAGGGCCCCGGCGCCCTGGTCGTGGAGTGCGCGGTGCCCGCGCTATGGGCGGCGGCGCCCCGGGCTCTCGTTTCCGCCGCCGCGGTGAGCAACCCCTACGGCGTAGCCCGGCGGTGCCGGGCCGGCCGGGCGTCTCGCGTTCGCGGAACGCAGCGCATGCGGACCCGCCTAATCCCAACGGACCAACCCCGCCCCGGCAAACGTCAGCGCGCCCGCGCCCGGCGCCGGGGCGGGGCGCGCGGGGGATACGCGCGCCAAGGGAGTTCCGCCTTGTGCGCGCCCTCCCCGGTTACGGAATACTCGACACGCCAACTTGGCATGGACGCGCCCTCTGTAAAGCCGTCGGCGAGCCCGTGTCGCATGTCCTCCGGGCCCGGTGAGCTACCGAGTTCCCTCCCCGCGGCCCAACCCCCCACCGGAGGTGCCGAGTTGAAGCGTAGATGGTTTCCCGCGCGCGTCGCCCTCGCCGCCGCGTCCGCCGCCGCCCTCGCGGCGGTCACTCTCAGTCCACAGCAGGCCGACGCTTCGCCCGGCTCGCCCGGAGTCCCCGCTCGCGCACCGTCCGCCGCCTCGGGCGCAGCGGAGGCCTCGGACGCCTCCCTCGCCCGGACGCTCGCCGCCGCGCTGGGGGGCGCCGCCGCCGGTTCGTACTACGACTCCACCCTCGGCAGGCTCGTCGTCGACATCACCGACGGGAAGGCCGCCCGCATCGTGCGCGCGGCGGGCGCCGCGCCCCGCGTCGTTACGAACTCGAAGGCCGAGCTCGACTCCGCCCACGCGGCGCTCGATTCCCGGATCACCACCCCCGGCACCGCCTGGGCGACCGATCCGCGGCTCAACAAGGTCGTCCTGACCGCCGACCCCACGGTCTCGGCGGCGGACCTGTCGCGGATCCGGGACACCGCCCGCTCGCTCGGCAGCGCGGTGGTGGTCAAGAGGTCCCCCACGAAGCTCACCCGGTTCATCGCGGGCGGCGACGGCATCTGGGGCGCGCAGTTCCGCTGCTCGCTCGGCTTCAACGTGAAGCGGGCCGGCAAGCCCGACGGCTTCCTGACGGCCGGGCACTGCGGCCAGGCCGAGGCCGCGTGGCGCGCCTCGAACGGCGGCCCCGTGATCGCGAGGACCGAGGCCTGGACGTTCCCCGGCCGGGACTACGCCATCGCCGCCTACCCCGCCACCGGAGCCGTGGACCACCCGAGCGCCGTGAACCCCGGCCTGAGGCCCATCACCGGCGTCGGCACCGCCACCGTCGGCCAGGCCATCAGCCGCAGCGGCTCCTCGACGGGCCTGAAGACCGGCACGGTCACCGCCCTCAACGCCACGGTCAACTACAAGGAGGGCCAGGTCACCGGCCTGATCGAGACCAGCGCCTGCGCCGAGGCCGGTGACAGCGGCGGCCCCCTCTACGCCGGGAGCCTGGCCCTCGGACTGCTCTCCGGCGGCAGCGGGAACTGCACGGTGCCCCTCCCGTCGCCGCGGACGTACTTCCAGCCGGTCCAGGAGGCCCTCAGCGCGTACGGCGCGACCATCCCCTGAGGCTGAGGCTGAGGCTGAGGCTGAGGCCGAGGAAAGACGCGGCCCCCGGACACACCTCCACGGTGTCCGGGGGCCGTTCCACGCGGGGTCGTTCCCCGCGTAGCCGTTCGTTGTCGTTCGGTGCCGTTCTCTGTCGTTCTCTGCCGTTCTTTGCCGTTCTTTGCCGTTCTTTGCCGTTCTCTGCGTACGGCCTGTTCGGCCGCGTTCAGCCGTGTCCGGCCGCGTTCAGCCGGTCAGCCGGGGTTTCAGAACTCGAAGAGCGTGCCCTTGCCCGCCTTCGCCTCGCACGGGTTCGCGAAGGTGCGCTCGAAGCGGACCCGCTGGCCCTCCCACACGCCGTCGGCGGTGACGACGCTCGGGTTCCACTCCCTGGTGCAGGCCGTGCCGGACTTGATGGTGGTGATCTTCTCGAAGTCACCACCGGCCGCCCGCAGCGCCGCGCAGGCGCCCTTCGCGTCCGGGTGCGAGCCGGTCGCCTTGGGGAAGCAGGTCAGCGTGACCGCGCGGTCGACCGAGGCCTCACGGGAGTTCGCTCCGTGACCGACGGTCAGGACCAGGGCGGAGGCGGCGTACAGACTCTGCGTCTGTGCCGCGGGGGCAGGTGCGGGTGCTGCGCTCGCGGTCGTCGTTCCGGCGGCCAGGAGGCCGCCGCCCAGTGCCAGCGCGGCGCCCATCGCGATGCCCCCAGTGATGTACCGCATTCCGAACACTCCCTTGCTCGTGGCTGCAGATAACGGACGGCAGTCTTACCCAAGTTGAGCGTGAACGCACATGGATCGAACACTTTCAGTCGCTGGTTGAAAACCCTCAGTAGTGGCCGGAATTTGTGTGAGGCACGTCTCATACGAGCCCCACCGTGAAGTGCCGCCCTTCATCGGCCGACCGCTTCGCGGCAATTGCGGGGTTTTCATGTTACGGGGATGTTGACCAGCAAAGATTCCTTGTAATCAACGAATAATTATCCAACTCGCCTTCAAAAAGACGGATTGCGGACCCTGTTTTCGTTGGATCTAATGATCCGCACGCCGGATCGGGCGATCCCCGCACACCGGCCGAAAAGAGGCCCGCCATGTGACCGAGCGGCGGCCGGAGCGATACAGGAGCGCCGCAGCAAATGGCCGAAGAGCACTCAGGGAGACCCTCCAGGGACGCCTCCGCGGCGCCCTTGCGAGGGTTCACCGCGACCCCCTCGCAAGGGCCCGCCACCCCCTCCCGCGGGCCGTTCGCCACCGCCTGCCGCGCGTTCCGCCGCGACCGTACGGGCATGGCCGCGCTCGCCGTCGTCGTCTTCTGCGCGCTGCTCGCGGCCGCCGCGCCCCTGGTCACGGCCCTCTACGGCAAGGACCCCACCTCCCACTACGGGCAGGAAACCCCCGGTCTGCTGAGCGCCGAAGGCCTTCCGGTCCTGCCCGACGGCGGCATCTCCGCCGAGCACTGGTTCGGCATCGAGCCCGGCCTCGGCCGCGACGTGCTCGCCCAGCTGCTGTACGGCATGCGGACCTCGCTGCTGGTGGCCCTCGCCTCCGTCACGGTGATCGCCGTGGCGGGCGTCGTCCTCGGCGTGACCGTCGGCTACCTCAGCGGCCTCGCCGACCGCGTCTTCACTTTCGTATGCAATGTGCTGCTCGGTTTTCCGACACTCCTGCTTCTCCTCGCGCTCAGCCCGGTGATCCGCACCCGCTTCGTCGGCCCCGGCGAGAACGAGCCCGCCTGGATGCAGTTCACCTCGCTCATCCTGGTGTTCTCGGCCTTCGGCTGGGTGCCGCTCGCGATGGTCCTGCGCACGTCCGTACGGGCCCTGCGCGAGCGGGAGTTCGTCGAGGCGGCGCGGGCCGTCGGAGCGAGCCGCCGGCACATCGTGCTGCGCGAGCTGCTGCCCAACGTGTGGGCGCCCGTGCTCGTGCACATCACGCTCGCCGTCCCCGGCATCGTCACCGCCGAGGCCGCGCTGTCCTTCCTCGGCGTCGGCATCAACGAACCGATCCCCGACTGGGGCCGCATGATCTCCCGCGGCTCCGAGGTCTTCTACGACGACCCGACCTACATGGTCTTCCCGGGCGCGGCGATCCTCGTCTTCGTCCTCGCGTTCAACGTTCTCGGGGACGCGGTCCGGGACGCGCTCGATCCGCGGATCGTGCGCTGACGCCTTCCGCCGGGGATTGTGCCGGCTCTGCCCGGAGCGTTGCCGGCTGCGGATGATCCGTGGCTGGTCGCGCCCACGCGGCGGAGGCGCACATCAACACAGCCCCGCGCCCCTGCGGGGCACACCGCCTTTCCCTCTCACCTTTCCCTCTCAACCCGGAGTTCACCATGGCCCGCACCCGTCCGCGCACCGCAGTCGTACCGGCTCTCGCCGCCGTCATGCTGCTCTGCTCCTGCTCGGCGGGTGCCCAGGGGAAGGCGGAGGAAAAGGCCGCCGCCAAGAGCGGTCAGCGGCTCACCGCAACGCTCGGCACCGCGAAGGACAGCCAGGGCCCGGCCCCGGCCGTCGAGGGCGCCCGGACCGGCGGCACGATCCGCATCGCCAACGCCGACGACTACAGCCACCTCGACCCGCAGAAGATCTACGCGGGCGAGTCGTACAGCACGTCCCTGCTGTGGGGACGTCAGCTGACTCAGTATCAGATCGTCGGCGGCAAGCCCAAGCTCGTCGGCGACCTCGCCACCGACACCGGGCAGTCCTCCGACGGCGGCCGCACCTGGACGTACAAGCTCAAGGACGGCATTGCCTGGGAGGACGGCGAGCCCATCACCTCCGAGCACGTCAAGTACGGCATCGAGCGCACCTTCGCCCCCGGCTTCGAACTCGGCCCCACCTACTGGCCCGAGTGGCTCACCGGCTCCGAGGACCGCACCGCCGCCGTCGCGAAATACGCCGGACCCGAGCACGGCGACCTCGATGCCATCGAGACGCCCGACGCCAAGACGATCGTCTTCCACTTCCCGCAGCCGCAGTCCGACGTGCCCTACATGGCCGCCCAGTCCTCCTCGTCCCCCGTCCGCAAGGACAAGGACACCGGTACCGGCTACGACACCCGGCCCTTCGCCACCGGCCCCTACCGCATCGCCGAGCACAAGCAGAACCAGAGCCTGACCCTGGAGCGCAACCCGCACTGGAAGCCGGAGACCGACCCCGTCCGCCACCAGTACGCCGACCGCTTCGAGTTCACCTTCGGCAAGAAGATCCTCAACACCGCGCAGGAGGTCCTCAACGGGCGCGGCGACGGCCCGCGCACGCTCTCCACCAAGAGCGAGGTCCCGCCGGAGCTCTACGCCGAGGCGCAGCGCGACCCCAAGAAGAAGGAGCTCCTCGTCCCGGGCAGCCAGGGCGCCTACACCAGCGACCTCTACATCAAGAACAGCCGCGTCACCGACCCCGAGGTCCGCAAGGCCATCCACTACCTCTTCCCGCGCGAGCAGGCCCGCCAGGTCCTCGGCGGCCCGCGCCTCGGCGACTTCGCCACCACGCTCTCCTCGCCCGCCGTCGTCGGCTGGAAGAAGTACGACCTCTACCCCGTAGCGCCCACCGGGGACATCGAGAAGGCCAAGGAGCACCTGGCCAGGGCCAGGACCAGGCCCGGCACGCTCACGTACGCGTACGAGAGCGACGCCCCCGAGAAGGACCGGCTCGCCCAGGTCCTCGTCGACGCCTTCGCCAAGGCCGGCATCAAGCTCGTCACCAGGCCGCTGGAGAAGGCCGCGTTCACCAACGAGGTCTTCCGCGGACCCGCCCCCTACGACCTGTGGCTGTCCACCAACTCCGTCGACTGGCCCACCCCGTCCACGCTCCTGCCCGACAGCTACCACAGCAAGCTCGACGCCCTCGCCAATCCCATCCGCTACGCCAACCCCGCCGTGGACAAGGAACTGGAGCGCATCGCCGGCATCGGCGACGCCCGGCAGAAGGCCGACGCGCTCATCGCCCTGGAGGAGACCGTCATGAAGGACGTGCCGGTCGTGCCGTTCCTCTACACCAGCGTCACCCGGTTCCGGGGATCGGACATCGGCGGCGCCGCGATCCACCCGATCTACGGCTCCATCGCGGCGGCCGGCCTGTACCTGAAGAAGTCCTGATTCCCGAAGAAGCCCTGACCCCGGAAGCCCTGACCCGACATGACCGCCTACGTCCTGCGGCGGGCCCTCCAGGCCGCGGCGGTGCTCCTCGCGATCACCGCCGCCGCCTTCGGCCTCTTCTACGCCGCCCCGTCCGACCCCGCGCTCATCGCCTGCGGCCCCAAGTGCGACACCGCGCAGGTCGAAGCCGTGCGCCACAGCATGGGCCTCGACCAGCCGCCGGCCGGCCAGTACCTCGACTACCTGCGCGGCCTCGTCGCCGGCCGCACCATCAGCGACGTCGACGGCACCCCCATCGACTGCAGCGCGCCCTGCCTCGGCTACTCGTACACCCTCCACCAGCCGGTCCTCGACGCCATCGGCGACCGCTTCCCCGTCACCCTGTCGCTGGCCGGCGGCGCGCTCGTGGTGATCACCGTCCTCGGCGCCGGCACCGGCTTCACCGCCGCGCTGCGCCGGGGCACCGCAGCCGACCGGCTGCTGTCCGGCTTCACCTTGGTCGGCGCGAGCGTGCAGATCTACTTCCTCGGTTACGCCCTCCAGTACCTGCTCGTCTACAAGAGCGGGCTCCTGCCGCTGCCCGGCTACACGCCCCTCGCCGACGGGCCGGGCGCGTGGGCCACGGGGCTGCTCCTGCCCTGGCTCGTCCTCGGCTTCGTCAACGCCGCCGTCTTCGCCCGCCTCGCGCGCTCCCAGACCCTGGAGACGATGCACGAGGGATACGTGCGGACGGCCCGCGGCAAGGGGCTCACCGCGCCGCGGGCCCACCTGAAGTACACGGCGCGCGGCGCCGCCGGGCCCCTCGTGCAGCTCCTCGGGCTGGAGGCCGGGGCGCTCTTCGGCGGCGCGTTCATCACCGAGACCGTCTTCGGGCTCGGCGGCGTCGGCAAGCTCGCCGTCGACTCCGTCGTCCAGAACGACCTGCCGACGGTCGTCGGCACGGTCCTGCTCGCCGCCTTCTTCGTGGTGGTCTTCGTCGCCCTCGCCGACCTGGTGATGGCCCGGCTCGACCCGAGGGTGAGGCTCACATGACCCCGGCACTGTCCGTACGGGACCTGACGGTCTCCTTCAAGGGGCGAGGCGGTACGGAGCACACCGCCGTGGAAGGCCTCTCCTTCTCCCTGGCGCCCGGTGAAGTCCTCGGCCTCGTGGGGGAGTCCGGCTCGGGCAAGTCCACGGCCGGGCTGGCCGCGATGGGGCTCCACGACCCGGCCCGTACGCGGGTGAGCGGGAGCGTGCTGGTCGGGGGCGAGGAGGTGGTGGGCGCGCCCGACTCCGCGGTGCGCGCCCTGCGCGGCTCCCGGATCGCCATGGTCTTCCAGGACGCCCTGGCCGCGCTCTCGCCCTTCCACACGGTGGGCGCGCAGCTGGCGGAGGCGTACCGTGTGCACGCCGCGGCGGCGGGCGCCGGCCGCCGGCGGGCCGACGCCCGCGAGAAGGCCCTGGCCATGCTGGAACGGGTCGGCATCCCGGCCGCTCGCGCCCGCGACTACCCGCACCGGTTCTCGGGCGGCATGCGGCAACGGGTGATGATCGCGATGGCGCTGATCAACAGCCCGGACGTGGTCGTCGCCGACGAACCGACGACGGCGCTGGACGCGCGCGTGCAACGGCAGGTCCTCGACCTGCTCGCGGAGCTCCGGGAGGAGAGCGGCACGGCGGTGCTGCTCATCACGCACGACGTGGGCGTCGTCGCCGGAACGTGCGACCGCATGCTCGTCATGCGGGGCGGGCGGGGCCTGGAGGAGGGCCCCACCCGCAAGCTGCTGAACGACGCGGCACACCCGTACACACGAGCGCTGATCGGGGCGGCCCCGACGCTGCACACGGTGCCGGGGACGCGCTTGCCGACGATCGACGCTCCGGTGCCGGCGCAGGCGGGGGAGTCCGGCGGTGCCGGGCGCGGACCGTTCACGGTGACGGCTGGGCCGATCGCCGCCGCGTCTGCCGGTGCCCGGCAGGGGCTGTCCGCCGCGACGGCGAGCTGCCCCGCGGTGGAGTCCGGCGGTGCCGGGCCGGCCGCTGCCGTGGCCTCGCCCATCCGGCGGCCCCTTGCCGAAGTCGTCGACCTTCACGTGGAGTTCGGGGGCCGCCGGAGCGGGCGGAGTCGCCGGGGCGCCGTTCACGCCGTACGCGGCGTGAGCCTGCACATCGGCGCCGGGGAGACCCTCGGCCTCGTGGGGGAGTCCGGGTCCGGGAAGTCGACCACGGCGCGGGTCCTCGCGGGGCTGCAGCGGCCCACGTCGGGGGACGTCCGCTTCGACGGCCGCGACATCTCCCGCGCCGCGGCCGACACCCGCCTGCGCCGCGAGCTCAGCCGTGACGTACAGCTGGTCTTCCAGGACCCGTACGCGTCGCTCAACCCGCGCCGTACGGTCGAGGAGATCGTCACCACCCCGCTGCGGGTGCACACCGCCCTGGGCAGGGCGGAGCGCCGCGCGCGGGCGGCCGAGCTGCTGGAGCAGGTGGGCCTGCGGGCCGGAGACCTGCCCCGCTACCCGCACGAGTTCTCCGGCGGCCAGCGCCAGCGCATCGGCATGGCCCGCGCGCTCGCCCTCCGCCCGCGCCTGATCGTCGCGGACGAGCCCGTGTCGGCGCTCGACGTGTCCGTGCAGGCCCAGGTGCTGAACCTCCTCATGGACCTCCGCGACGAACTGGGCCTGTCCCTGCTGTTCGTCTCGCACGACCTCGCCGTCGTGCGGCACTTCTGCGACCGGGTGGCGGTGATGCGGACCGGGCGCGTGGTCGAGAGCGGCCCGCGCGACGAGGTCTTCGGCGACCCGAAGGCGCCCTACACGCGTGAGCTACTCGCGGCCACGATGTAGGGCGGTGCCCGCGCCGCCGCTCGTGGAGGGGACGGGCGGCGGCGGGGGACGCCGTGGACGCAGGAGGTCCACGGGGACGCCGGTGACGTCGTCGGCGAGGAGCAGCCGCCGGGACTCCCCGGCCCGCCCCTCGCGCGGGGCCCACGCCAGGTGGCCGTCGGCCCAGAGGGAGAGCGCGCGGCTCCAGGCGGCGACGGCGGGGGAGGGCGCCTCCTGTCCGAGGCGGAGCAGCGCGCTCCGGAGGGCTTCACGGGCGGTACCGCCCCGGGTGAGCGCGGCGTCCGTGGCTTCGGTGACGGCCTGAAAGGACGCCAGCTCCCGTACGGCGGGCGGCAATTCGTTCCGGCAGGCGTACGCGACGAGGTCGGGCACGGTCGCGGTCGCGAGCCCGTCCCACGCCCGCCGCCCGGCGGCGCACTCGCCGAAGCGCGCGGCGACCCGGGCGCGCCAGGCGGGCGGCATCGAGGGCGCGGTCATCCGCCAGACGTCGGCGAGCGCCCGCTGCAGGGCGGTCCGCGGGGGCGGGACGGGCCCGCCGTCCGGCGGCAGGAAGTCGGGCAGCGCGTCGTACCCGTACGCGCTCTCCTCCTCCCGGTGGTGGAACCGGTCGTCGAGCGCGTGGAACCACACCAGCCAGGCCGAGACCCGCTGCAGCCGCCCGCACTCGGCCTCCGGCGCCACCCGCGCCGCGAACTCCGCGCACCCAGCCCGGCGGAAGCGCTGCTGCGCGGAGAAGGACTGGATCAGCCCGGTCCGCCGCACCCAGCGGTCGGTGAACGCGACGGCTTCGTCGAGGTACGGGCTGATCCGGCGGACCCGCCCGGCAGCGGACTCGGGGAAGGACTCGGGGAGCTCGGTGACCGGCGGCCGGAAACGGGGCACGGGGGGCACGGCGTTCCTCAAGGACGAGGGTGCGGGCGGGGGACGAGGCGCTGAGCGGTGCTGAAGTCACAGCGTCCACCCCGGCGCCGCGCCGGATCCATGCCCCGGCCCCCTTCGCCAACGGCTCATCAGCGCACCCCGGGGCGCGCGGGCCGCCCCCGCACGCCGGGCGGCGGCGCGCGGATCAGCCGACCGTCAAGCGCTCGACGGCGGCCAGCACCCGGCCCGCCCCGTCCTCGGCGGCGACGCGCGCGGCGACGGTACGCGCGCGTGCCCGGTGGGCGGGGTTCTCGTGTAGGGCATGACGTCCCCGGCCGACCCCGCCGTCACTATGAGAACTCGCATGCGCGGAAGTCTCCCCGGGCAGCGGTGCACCATGCGCTGGGGGCGCCCGTGGCTGGGAATCGTGGGTCGGGTGCGGGGGAGCGGGCTCGCTCTGCTGCGGCTCTTTGTCACCGGTGCGGCTGAATGGCCGCCCGGATGTGGTGGGGAGACGCTAGGCTGATACTTGCCTCGGCGGGCCGGTCCGGCCGGGGACGGGTGTATCCGTAACCGGAGGCACCAGGATAAAGAGACCCCCACCAGGGAATTGGGCCTTCCGCGGTGAGGGTCGGACCGGAATCGATGTTCCGGGCCGGAGGCTTCTAAAGCAAGCCTCCGGTCACATCCCGCACATCCACCTCCATAGTTCCTTGATCACTGCGGCGACCATCGCTGCAGCAACCCGTTCCCACGAAGGCTTCTTCCGGTGGCGTCCCGTCATAGGGGCGCCCCCCTTTCCCCACGCGGCCATGCCCGGTGACCGCTCCGGAGGAACCCGGCCGTCCGGGCCCTCCGCGAACCCGACGACTGTCGGCTCCTCCTGGAAGGGGGGCGCCCTCACTCGGGGGCGCCGCAGAGAACATTAGCCGCGAACCGGGATCAACTGCCGTCCCTAGAAGGGACGTTCACTCTTCGGAGTTCTTTTCCTGTCGTTTCAGCCCCGCACACCCCATCGTCACCGCCACCCCCGCCACCGCCCAAGCGCCCAGCACCAGCAGGGACGGCGTCAGGCCGTTGCCGTTGAAGTAGGCGATCGAGCGGGCGGACCAGGTGCCGGCGCCCGGGGGGAGGGCGGGGCCGAGGGC
>NZ_JBPQTW010000155.1:0-16367 GCF_051386535.1 Streptomyces sp. URMC 127 | reverse complement strand
GCTGGGTGGGGCGTACCTGGGCTGGGAGGGGCAGGCCCCCGGGACCCCGTCGCGCGCTCGGGCTCAGACGTCGGCCGGGATGGGTGGGGAGCTGGCCGGGCTTGGTTTATGCCAGCTCCGCCAGCAGGTCTTCCTCCGTTGCGCCTCGGCGCCAGTAGCCCGTGAAGGTGACCGTGCGGCGGTCGAGGCCGCGGTCGTTGACCAGGTGGCGGCGCAGGCCGCGGACGGTTCCCGATTCGCCGGCGAGCCACGCGTAGGGCTTGCCGGCGGGGAGGTCCGCGGCGCGGACGGCGCTCAGGACGGGCTCGGCCGCGCCCCGTACGAGCCAGGTGATCTCCGCGTCGGCGTCGGTGGGCAGGTCCTGGACGTCGTCCGCGTGGGGGACCTCGATCCATACCTTCGCGGGGGTGCCGGCCGGGAGCCAGGCGAGGATGCCGGCGACGGCGGGCAGGGCGGTCTCGTCGGCGGCGACCAGGACCCAGTCGGTGTCAGCGGGCGGCTGGAAGTCGACGCCGCCGTTGTCCTCGACGACGGGGGCGAGGACGGTGACGCGGTCGCCGGGGCGGGCGGCCTGGGCCCAGTTGGTGGCCGGGCCGCCGTGCCCGCCGGCGTCGCCGTGCACGGCGAAGTCGACGTCCATCTCGTCCGGCTCCCGGCGCAGGTCCCGCACGGTGTAGGTGCGCATGAAGGCCCGTACGGCCGGGTCCTGGGCCCGCCACTCGGTGAACCACGTCTCGTCGCGGGCGGCGGGCAGCACCGGTGCGTCCTGGCCGGGCTGCGGCAGGAACAGCTTGAAGCGCTGGTCGCGGCCGCGGGCGACGACGTCGCGGAGCTCCTCGCCGCCGAAGGTGACCCGCATCATGGCGGGGCTGATCCGCTCGGTGCGGAGCACCTCCAGATCGAAGAAGCGGTACGGGAGGGTGGTGCTGCCGGCCATACGGGGTGTTGCCCTTTCGCTCGGTTCGCGCGGTCAGCGCGGTTCGCTCGGTTGCGCCTGCCGGGCGGTCAGGCGACCTTCCTGGCCTTCTGGACGGCCTCGGCGAGGGCCTCGACGAGCGGTGCGCACCCGGCGTACGAGTAGCGCGGCTCGCTGAGCCAGGGGCTGACCTGGCCGGCCTTGACGGCGGGCAGCTCGGCCCAGGTGGGCTTGGCCGCGAGGTCCTTCGGCTGGAGGGCGGAGGTGCGGTTGTCGAGGAGGATCAGGTCGGCGGGGTACTTGCCGGCGTTCTCCCAGCTGAGGCTCTCGAAGAAGCCGCCGGTGACCTTGCCGGGGACGACGAACTCGACGCCGAGGGACGTGAAGTAGGTGAGGTCGGCGTAGACGCCGGGGTCGGAGACGTAGAGCAGGTCGGCGGAGCCGGAGGCGGCGAGGACCTTGAGGCCCTTGTTGGCCCGAGCGGCCTTGCGGAGGGTCTCGGAGGCCTTCTCGAAGCGGGCCTTGGCGTCGGTGACGCGCTTGGCCTTGAGGTCGGCACCGAGGGAGGCGGCGAGTTCGGCGTAGCGCCCGATGACGTGGGTGAGGGAGACCTTCGAGACGTTGATGCCGATGCTGGGGGCGAAGGCGAGGATCTTCTTCTTGCTCTCGTCCGGCACGTACCAGAGCTCGGTGCCCTGGATCATGTTGGTGACGAGGAGTTCGGGGGAGAGGGCCGCGTACTTCTCGACGTTGAACTCGCCCCATGCGTTGCCGAGGACGGTCAGCTTGCCGACGTCGAGGTCGCCGGCCTGCGGGTCGGGCTTGCCGTCCTTGAGGACGGTCGGGCCGAAGACGGCGGTGCACTCGGCGCCGAAGTCGTGGAGGGCCGCGGCGGTGCCGGTGAAGGCGACGACCTTCTTGGGGGTGTGAGGGGCCTTCGCGGTCTCGCCGCGGTCGTCCTTGAACGACCAGGGACCGGAAGCGGAACCTGAGTCCCCGTCCGCGGAGCCCTTGGAGCCGCCGCCTCCGCAGGCCGTCAGAAGGGCGCCGGCCCCGAGGGCGCCACCGGCGGCCAGCAGGCCACGGCGGGACAGAAGGGAGGTGCTGAGGGGGCGGGGGGTGCTCATGGTGGTGCGCTTCTCTCGGGAATGAGACGAGAACGGGGGGAGTTAAGGGTAGGCTAACCTAAGGTTCGTGTTGGTTGACAGTCCCCCCGAGCCCCCGGCGGACGCCGCTCCGCTGCCGCCGCAGATACCCCCGGCAAGCCGTAAGCGGAATGCCGCGCGGGCTGCCGGCCTGCTCGCGGCGACCGGTCTGCTGCTGCTCGTCGCGGTCGCGAGCATCGCCGTCGGCGCCAAACCGCTGCCGCTGGAGGCGGTCTGGGACGGGCTGTTCCACCCGGCGCACGGCGAGGCCGGCGTCATCGTGCGCGACGTGCGCCTGCCCCGTACGGTCCTCGGCCTGCTCGCCGGTGCCGCGCTCGGCCTCTCCGGCGCCGTGATGCAGGCCCTCACCCGCAACCCGCTCGCCGAACCGGGCATCCTCGGCGTCAACGCGGGCGCCGCGGCGGCCGTCGTGTCCGCCATCACCTTCCTCGGCGTCAGCTCGGCCGCCGGCTACGTGTGGTTCGCCCTCGCCGGCGCGGCCGTCGTCGCCGTCGTCGTCCACGTCCTCGGCGGCAGCCGGGGCGCCACGCCCGTCCGCCTCGCGCTCGCCGGCACCGCCGTGACGTACGCGCTCTACGGCTACGTCAACTCCGTGCAGCTGATGGACTCCGCCGCGCTCGACCGGATGCGCTTCTGGACCGTCGGCTCGCTCGCGTCCGCCAGTGGCGACGTCATCCGGCAGGTCCTGCCCTTCATCGCCGCCGGCACGCTGCTCGCCCTCGCGCTCGCCCGGCCGCTGAACGCCATGGCCCTCGGCGACGACAGCGCCCGCGCCCTCGGCACCCGGCCCGCCCGCACCCGCGTCCTCGCGCTGACGGCCGTCACCCTGCTGTGCGGCGCCGCGACCGCCGCCTGCGGGCCCGTCGTCTTCATCGGCCTGATCGTCCCGCACGCCGTGCGCGCCCTCACCGGGCCCGACCAGCGCTGGGTCCTGCCGTACGCGGCCGTCCTGTCGCCCGTGCTGCTGCTCGGCGCGGACATCCTCGGACGGGTCGTCACCCGGCCCGGCGAGCTCCAGGCCGGCATCGTGACGGCCGTCATCGGCGGCCCCGTCTTCATCTACCTCGTACGGCGCCGGAGGGTGGCCCAGCAGTGAGCGCGTCCGCACGTACCGTCCGCACCCGCGGCGGGCTCTCCCTGCGCGTCGCCCCGCGCGCCGCCCTCGTCACCCTGATGCTCCTGGCCGTCGCCGCGGCGGCGTCCGTCGCCCTCATCGGGACCGGCGACTTCCCGATGACCCCCGTGGACGTCCTGCGGACGCTCTCCGGCGGCGGCACCCCCGCGCAGGACGTCATCGTCCACGACCTGCGGCTGCCGCGCGTCCTGGTGGGCCTGCTCGCCGGCGGCTGCCTCGGCCTGGCCGGCGCCGTCTTCCAGTCCGTCTCCCGCAACCCGCTGGGCAGCCCCGACGTCATCGGCTTCGGGCAGGGCTCCGCGGCCGGCGCGCTCGTCGTCATCGTCCTCTTCCACGGCGACCCGTTCGCCGTGTCCGCCGGAGCCGTCGTGGGCGGCATCCTCACCGGCCTCGCCGTCTACCTGCTGACGTGGAAGAAGGGCATCAACGGCTACCGGCTCGTCCTCGTCGGCATCGGCGCCGCCGCCGTCCTCACCGGCGTGCGCGACTACCTGATGACCAAGGCCGACCTCGTCGACGCCACCCGCTCCATGATCTGGCTGGTCGGCTCCCTCAACGGCCGCGACTGGAACCAGGTGCAGCCCCTGCTCCTCGCCGCCGCCGTCCTCTTCCCCGTCGTGCTCGGGCACGGCCGCGCCCTGCGGATGCTGGAGATGGGCGACGACGCCGCGTACGCCCTCGGCGTGCGCGCCGAGCGGACCCGGCTCGTGGTCATGGCCTGCGCCGTGCTGCTCACCGCCGCCGCCACGGCCGCCGCCGGGCCCGTCGGCTTCGTGGCCCTCGCCGCCCCGCAGCTCGCCCGCCGGCTGACCCGTGCCGCCGGGCCCGGCCTCTTCGCCGCCGCGGCCATGGGCGCGGCCCTGCTCGTCGGCGCCGACTGGGCCTCGCAGCGGCTCTTCGGGGCCGACAAGCTGCCCGTCGGAGCCCTCACCGGGATGCTCGGCGGCTGCTATCTGCTGTGGCTGCTGTTCACGGAGCGGAAGGCGGGGCGCGTATGAGCCGCGCGGCGGACGCACTGCACACCACCGGCACGCCCCCTCAGCAAGGAGACCGCCCCATGAGCCGACTGACGGCCGCATCCGTCACGCTCGCCTACGACCAGCGCGTCATCGCCGAGAACCTCTCGGTCGCGATCCCCGACCGGTCCTTCACCGTCATCGTCGGCCCCAACGCCTGCGGCAAGTCCACGCTGCTGCGCGCCCTCGCCCGGATGCTCAAGCCGGCCGCCGGATCCGTCCTCCTGGACGGCGCCGCCATCGGCTCGTACCCGGCGAAGCAGGTCGCCCGCACGCTCGGCCTGCTCCCGCAGTCCTCCATCGCGCCCGACGGCATCACCGTCGGCGACCTCGTCGCCCGCGGCCGCTACCCCCACCAGGGCCTGCTGCGCCAGTGGTCGCGCGAGGACGAGCGGATCGTCAACGAGTCCATGGCCGCCACCGGCGTCGGCGCGCTCGCCGACCGGCACGTGGACGAGCTCTCCGGCGGCCAGCGCCAGCGGGTCTGGATCGCCATGGCCCTCGCCCAGCAGACGCCGCTGCTCCTGCTGGACGAACCCACCACGTACCTGGACATCCAGCACCAGATCGAGGTGCTCGACCTGTGCGCCCAGCTCCACGAGGAGCAGGGCCGCACCCTCGTCGCCGTCCTCCACGACCTCAACCACGCCGCGCGCTACGCCACCCACCTGATCGCCATGCGCGACGGCAAGGTCGTCGCCGAGGGCGCTCCGGGGGACGTCGTCACCGCCGAGCTCGTGGAGCGGGTGTTCGGGCTGCGGTGCCAGGTCATCGACGACCCGGAGACGGGGACGCCGCTGGTGGTGCCGGCGGCGCGGAAGGCGCGTACGGAGGCCGTCACCGCGCGGCCGTAGGGCTCGCTACAGGAGCGACCGCAGCCGCAGCACGTCCCGCACGCTCGCCTGGACCCGGACGCGGCCTGCGGCCCACGCCTTCGCGAAGTTCAGCCGCCCGTCGACGAGGGCCACGAGGTCGTCGCCCGACATCGTCAGCGCGATCTCCGCCCGCCGCTCGGGCGTGCCCGGCTGCGTCCGCACGTCCTGGATGTGCCCGCCGACGAGGTGGCCGGTGAAGGTCACGTCCAGGTCGGACAGGTGGCAACTGAGCGAGCGGTCGGGCGCGGCCGCGCCCCGGAGCCCGCCGTCCGAGCCCGCGAGGTTCTCCGCCAGTCTGTCGAGCGCCGCCCGGCACTCCTCGATCGTCGCCATCGGTAGGGACGGTACCGCAGGAGGGCGCGTACGCCGCAGAAGCCGCGTTCCGGGGTAGCGTCGGGGCCATGACCGAGGCCATGACCGAAGCGACGACGCCCGCGCCCGCGACCGCGCCCCCGACCGCGGCCGCCCCCGAGGACGCCGCGCCCGGCCCGCAGCCGCTCGGCGTCGCCCGCACCCCGGTCGGCGAGCCCGCCGTCGACGCGCAGCTCGTCCGGCTGGCGGACGCCGACCACCTCGCCGTGAGCGGCCACCTGGAGGTGTACGAGGATGTACACCGGGGCCTGCGGGACGCGCTGGGCGCGCTCGACCGGGGCCCCGGCCCGTCCGGGCCGCCCGCGTTCCCGGGCGCCCCCGCTTCGCACGACAACAGGAGCTGAACCACCCGTGGCAGTGACCCGCCCGCGACGCAGCCGACTCGACGCCGAGCTCGTGCGCCGTAAACTCGCCCGCTCCCGCGAGCACGCGAGCCAGCTCATCGCGGCGGGCCGGGTGACCGTCGGCGGCGCCGTCGCGACCAAGGCGGCGACCCAGGTCGAGCTCAGCGCCGCGATCGTCGTCACCGAGGACGAGAACGACCCCGACTACGTCTCCCGCGGCGGCCACAAGCTCGCCGGCGCGCTCGCCGCCTTCGTGCCGCGCGGCCTGAAGGTCGAGGGCCGCCGCGCCCTCGACGCCGGAGCGTCCACCGGCGGCTTCACCGACGTCCTGCTGCGCGCCGGCGCCGCGCACGTCGTCGCCGCCGACGTCGGCTACGGGCAGCTCGCGTGGTCGCTGCAGAGCGACGAGCGGGTCACCGTGAAGGACCGCACCAACGTCCGCGAGCTCACCCTGGAGCAGATCGACAACATCCCCGTCGACCTGATCGTCGGCGACCTGTCCTTCATCCCGCTCGGCCTGGTGCTGCCCGCCCTCGTACGCTGCGCCGCCCCCGACGCCGACCTGGTGCTCATGGTCAAGCCGCAGTTCGAGGTCGGCAAGGAGCGTCTCGGCAGCGGCGGCGTCGTGCGCAGCACCCAGCTGCGGGCCGAGGCCGTGCGCGCCGTCGCCGCCCGCGCCGCGGAACTGGGGCTGGGCGTGCTCGGCGTGACCGCCAGCCCGCTGCCCGGCCCCTCGGGCAACGTCGAGTACTTTCTGTGGCTGCGAGCCGGAGCGCCCGAACTGGACCCGGCGGGAGCGGACGCACCGTCTTCCTGCTCGCGCACACGGGCCGCCCGGCGGCCATCCGCAGCGCCGAACTGGTGGTCCAGGGGCTGCTGCGGTGCGGGATCGGCGTGCGGGCGCTCGCCGACGAGGCGGCCGACCTGCCGCTGCCGGCCGCGGTCGAGCTGGTCGAGGCCGGCCCGGGCCGGCCGGACGTCCTGGAGGGCTGCGAGCTCCTCGTCGTCCTCGGCGGCGACGGCACGCTGCTGCGCGGCGCCGAGTTCGCGCGCCGCTCCGGGGTGCCGATGCTCGGCGTCAACCTCGGCCGCGTCGGCTTCCTCGCCGAGGCCGAGCGCGACGACCTCGACAAGGTCGTGGACCGGGTCGTCACACGGGCCTACGAGGTCGAGGAGCGCATGACGCTCGACGTCGCCGTCCTGACCGACGGGCACGTCGTGCACACCGACTGGGCGCTCAACGAGGCGTCCGTGGAGAAGGCCGCGCGGGAACGGCTCCTGGAGGTCGTCACCGAGGTCGACGGGCGGCCGGTGTCCCGCTTCGGCGGCGACGGCGTCGTGTGCGCGACGCCCACCGGCTCCACCGCGTACGCCTTCTCCGCCGGCGGGCCGGTGGTCTGGCCCGAGGTCGAGGCCCTGCTGATGGTCCCGATCAGCGCCCACGCGCTGTTCGCCAAGCCCCTGGTGACGGCGCCGGACTCGGTGCTGGCGGTCGAGGTGCAGCCGCAGACCCCCAACGGGGTGCTGTGGTGCGACGGCCGCCGCACGGTCGAGCTGCCGGCCGGGGCACGGGTGGAAGTGCGGCGCGGGGCCGTGCCCGTACGGCTCGCCCGGCTGCACCACGCGTCCTTCACGGACCGGCTGGTGGCGAAGTTCGCGCTGCCGGTGGCGGGGTGGCGCGGGGCGCCGCACTAGGCCTGCCGGCCTGCTGGTCCGGACGTACGGGCCCGAGCCCGGTCCGGCACCGCCGGGCTGCGGCGTCGTGGTTGATCGCCGTTGCGGCGGGGGACATGCACGCGGCATCCCCCGCCCGAGCGGTGCGACGCCGGCGGACGACGGGCCGCGGCCCGTCAGCGCCGTCCGCCCCGCAGCAGCTCCAGCGCCTTCTTCAGGGCCGGGTCGCGGCGGGCCGTGAGGTCCTCCTCGGCGAAGACGCTCGTGCGGAACTCCGGGGGGATGCCTGCGCCGTCGTACGTCGTGCGCCCGTCCCGCGCGCTCAGGAACTCCTCGTTCGGGAGCCAGAACAGCCAGCCGTTGGGCAGCTTGCGCATGAGCCGGTCCGAGAACAGGCCCTGCGTGTTCTCGCCGACGAGCGCGGGCTTCGGGCCCCGCTGCAGCAGCGCCTGCGTGAGGGTCTCGCCCGCGCTCATGGTGAGCCGGCCGGTGAGGACCGTCAGCGGGCCGGTGTAGACGGGGCCGTCGTGCGGGGTCACCCGGACCGGCTCGGCCGGGGTGAACTTACGGGGATCGGCGGCGTCGTTGCGCGCGTGCTTGAGGTAGGCCGTGTACGGCCGGGCGGTCAGCCGCTCGGCCACGTCCAGGGCGAGCCGGTCCGAGCCGCCGCCGTTGAGGCGCAGGTCGAGGACGAGGCCGCGGAGGGCGTCCGGGCCGGTGGTGCGGGCTGTGGTGAAGACCTCGTCCAGGGCGGTGCGCAGCGCGGCCTTGTCGGCCTCGTAGCCGTCGCCCTCCCCGTAGTTCAGGAACGAGGTGATGCGCAGGAAGCCCGTCCGGCCGGGGAGCTCCGCGTACGTGATCCGCCCGCCGGCCCAGGAGCGCTGCCCGGCGGCGCCCGCCTTCGCGACGCTTGCGGCGACGGCCTCGTCGATGCGCTTGCGTGCCGTCTCGCCGGGAACGACGGTGTCCTGGCGGTGGCCGGTGAACAGGTACTCCGCGGGCCGCTGCGGGTCGACCAGCCCGGTGTGCCCGTCGTACAGCGGCCGGATCATGTCCGACAGGATGCGGAACAGCTCGGCCTCGCCGGTACCGGCGGTGACCTTGGGGCGGTAGCGGTCGCGGACGGCGTTCCAGTCGACGTGCCGGGCGGCGAAGAAGGGGTAGTTCTCGGCGTAGGTCTGCCAGAAGGTGTCGAAGACCACCCGCGGGTCCACATGCGCCTTCGGATCCGGGGCCGGGGCGTTCGCGCAGCGGTCCGGGAGCGCCGGCACGCGGTGGAGGGTGCGGTGGCCCACGTTGTCGGCGAACGCCAGCCGCGCCGTGTCGCGGCCTCGTGCGGTCACCGTGACGTCCGGCTCGCCGCCCTGCCGGAAGGGGCCGGAGGGGTCCGTACGGGAGGCGGTGAGGGCGCCGGGCAGGCAGCTGACCGCCGTCGTCTCGTACGTCCGCAGGCGGCGGCCGCCGTCCTCGACCACGGCGACCGTGCCGTAGCCGTCCATGCGCCACACGCCGTCGAGCGCGGCGGCCGGGACCGCGGGCCGGGGGCCGCGGGCGAGCGCGGTGCCCGTGCCGGCGGCGGTGGTCACGGCGACGGCGGCGGCGAGGAACAGCGCCGCGGCGCGGGGCGAACGGGAACGAACGGGCATACGGACCTCATCGGGCAGGAAGGGGCTTTGCGGTCGGCAGCAGCCTCCTCCTCCGGGGGTGCCCGGGGCCATGGAGTGATCACCCGGAACGGTGGTGGGGATTCCCCCAGGGGGGTCGGTGGGGGTGGCCGTCGCGAGGGGGCCCCGGAACCTCGTATGGTCGTATCCGTGTTGGAGGAGATGCGGATCCGGTCCTTGGGCGTCATTGACGACGCCGTCGTCGAGCTGTCGCCCGGTTTCACCGCGGTGACCGGCGAGACCGGCGCGGGCAAGACCATGGTCGTCACCAGCCTCGGTCTGCTGCTCGGCGGTCGCGCCGACCCCGCGCTGGTGCGCATGGGGGCGCGGTCCGCGGTCGTCGAGGGGCGGCTCGCCGTCGGCCCCGCGTCGCCCGTGGCGCTGCGGGCGGAGGAGGCGGGCGCCGAGCTGGACGAGGGCACGCTGCTCATCAGCCGCACCCTCTCCGCCGAAGGGCGCTCCCGGGCGCACCTGGGCGGGCGCAGCGTGCCCGTCGGGCTGCTCGGCGAGCTCGCGGACGACCTCGTGGCGGTGCACGGGCAGACCGACCAGCAGGGGCTGCTGCGGCCCGCGCGGCAGCGGCAGGCCCTCGACCGGTACGCGGGCGACGCGGTGGCCGCGCCGCTCGCCAAGTACGCCGACGCCTACCGCCGGCTGCGCACCGTCACCGCCGAGCTCACCGAGCTGACGACGCGGGCCCGCGAGCGCGCCCAGGAAGCCGACCTGCTGCGGTTCGGGCTGGACGAGGTCGCCGCCGTCGAGCCGGTCCCGGGCGAGGACGCCGAGCTCGCCGCCGAGGCGGAGCGGCTCGGGCACGCGGAGGCCCTCGCCTCCGCCGCCACCGCCGCGCACGCCGCGCTCGCGGGCAACCCCGAGGACCCCGAGGGCATCGACGCCGCCACGCTCGTCGCCGGCGCGCACCGGGCCGTGGAGGCCGTGCGCTCCCACGACCCGGCGCTCGCCGCGCTCGCCGACCGCATCGGCGAGATCGGCATCCTGCTCTCCGACGTCGCCGGGGAGCTCGCCGGATACGCCTCCGACCTGGACGCCGACCCGCTGCGGCTCGCCGCCGTGGAGGAGCGGCGCGCCGCGCTCACCCAGCTCACGCGCAAGTACGGCCAGGACATCGCCGAAGTCCTCGCCTGGGCCGAGCGGAGCGCCGCGCGGCTCGGCGAGCTCGACGGCGACGACGAGCGCATCGAAGAGCTGACCGCCGAACGGGACGCGCTGCGCGCGGAGCTGGGCGGGCTCGCCCAGGCGGTGAGCGACGCACGGGCGGAGGCGGCGGAGCGGTTCGCCGCCGCGGTCACCGCCGAGCTCGCCGAGCTGGCCATGCCGCACGCCCGCGTGACCTTCGCGGTCCGGCAGACCGAGGTCGCGGACGCGGACAGCGGCATCGACGTCGGCGGGCGCGCGGTCGCGTACGGCCCCCACGGCGCGGACGAGGTCGAGCTCCTCCTCGCCCCGCACCCGGGGGCGGTGCCCCGGCCCATCGCCAAGGGCGCGTCCGGCGGTGAGCTCTCGCGCGTCATGCTCGCCGTCGAGGTCGTCTTCGCGGGCTCCGCGCCCGTCCCCACGTACCTCTTCGACGAGGTCGACGCGGGCGTCGGCGGCAAGGCGGCCGTCGAGGTGGGCCGCCGCCTCGCGCGCCTCGCGCGGACGGCCCAGGTCGTGGTGGTCACCCACCTTCCGCAGGTGGCGGCCTTCGCCGACCGGCACCTGGTGGTGGAGAAGACCCACGAGGGGTCGGTGACGCGCAGCGGCGTGAAGGCGATGGAGGGCGAGGACCGCATCCGCGAGCTCTCGCGCATGCTGGCGGGCCAGGAGGACTCCGAACTGGCCCGGGCCCACGCGGAAGAACTCCTCGCCGCGGCGCGGGTCGCCTCCGGCGGGGGTCAGTAGACGTACGGGTTGCGCCGGCTCCGGCCTCGCCGGACTCCGGCGTTGTGGTTGCTCGCCGTGGCGGCGAGGAGACTGCCCTGGCGGTCATGGGGTCGCCTCTGGCGGGCGTGGACGGATGCGGGGCGTCTTTGACCGGCTGGGGCCGTTGGCGGGTGACCGGGCCACGGTGAAGGGGTCCGGCCCCTTCTTCCGTTGCGGCGGAGTCAAGGGTGCTGCGCATCCTTGACCGGCTGGTGCCGGTGGCCTGAGCCCCGGTGAAGGGGCCTGGCCCCTTCAATCCGCCGCGGCGGTGATCAGCCATCGTGGACGTGTCCGGCGGTGCCGGGCGTGCCGAGCGTGGTGCGGCACCGCCGGATTCCGCCGTTGTGGCTGAGCGCCGTCGCGGCGGACTCAAGGATGCGCGGCATCCTTGACCGCCGGCGAAGCGCGGCGCCGGCCGTTTTCTTCCGCCGCCGCGGCGAGTGACCCCCACGGCGTGTTCGGCGGTGCCGGACCGGCCGGTGGTGGGGGTGCGGGCCTCCGGTCGCGTGGTCGTAGGGTCGGGGCATGATCACTTCTAGGGTGGGCGCGGCGGCGCTCGGTGGGGCGGCCGTGGCGCGGGGGGTTTACGAGGCCGCCCGGCGGCGCCGGAGCCCCCGCGCCGCCGTATGGGAGCGCACCAACCACGCCGGCCGCACCGTCCACCTCCACGCCGGCCCCGCCGCGGCCGCCGGCACCGCGCTCGCCCTGGCCGTCGCGCCCGGGCTGCCGCCGCGGTCCCGGGCGGCCGGAGCGGCGGCCGTGCTCGCCGCCGCGGCGTGCGGGGCCTACGACGACTTCGCGGGGGCCGGAGATCCCCGGCGGGGGTTCCGGGCGCATCTGGGGGCGCTGCGGCGCGGGGAGGTCACCAGCGGCGCCGTGAAGCTCATCGGCATCGGGGCGGCCGCCTGCGCCGCCGGTGCGGTCGTCAAGGAGCGGCCGCTCGACAAGGCGCTGGCCGCCGTGGTGATCGCCGGCTCCGCGCACCTCGTCAACCTGCTGGACGTCAGGCCGGGCCGGGCGGCCGGAGCCGTGCTCGCGCTGGCCGCGCCCGGGCTCGCCCGGCGCCGGTCGGCGCCCCTCGCGGCCGCCCCGGTGGGCGCCGCGGCCGCCCTGATCGCGGACGATCTCGCCGAGCGGACGATGCTCGGCGACACCGGTGCGCACGCGCTCGGCGCGGGCCTCGGGCTCGCCGTCGTGGCCGGCAACGGCCGGGCCGGGCTCGCGCTGCACGCCGCCGCGCTGGTGGGCACGGCCCTCGCCATGGACGCGAGAAATCACCTATGTGAGTGAATCCGCGGATGTGCGGGCGAGGTAGGGCGCTCGACCCGCGAGACGGTGGTCCCGTGATGCCGGCGGACGCTGGCATCCTGGGCGGCAGCACCGCGCCGTACGCCTCTTCGATGCCGTTGCCGATTGCCGTTGCCGACGCCGACACCGAATCAGGAGCCCTCTCCGCGTGAGCAGTACACCCGCACCCCACGGGCGGCCGCCCCTGCACGCGGTGCAAGTGCTGGGCAGCGGGGGCGCCGGCAGCGGCGCGCACGTGCGGTCGCTGGCGGCAGGCCTGGTGGCGCGCGGGGTGCGGGTCACGGTGTGCGCGCCGCGGCCGACGGGCGAGGGCTACGGATTCGCGGCCGCGGGCGCGCTGTTCGCCCCGCTGCGGTCCGGGCCGGACGCCCTGGCCGTCGCCGGCATCCGCGCGGCCGGCGCCGGCGCCGACGTCGTGCACGCGCACGGCCTGCGCTCCGCCGTCCTCGCGGCGCTGGCGCTGCGCGGCCGCAGCACCCCCCTGGTCGTCACCTGGCACACGACGCGCCCCGCGGAGGGCGCCCGCGGCCGCTTCGTACGGCTGATGGAGCGGCGCGCGGCCCGTGCCGCGTCCGTCGTCCTCGGGGTGACGTCCGAGCTGGTGGACCGGGCCCGCACGCGCGGCGCGCGGGACGCCCGGCTGGCCCCCGCGGCCGTGCCCGCCCCGCGCCCGGCGCCGGACGACGACGAGCCGAAGGACAAGACCCGCGCCGAACTGGGCGCGGTCGCCCGCCCGTTGCTGATCACCGCGGGCCGCCTGGAGCCCGGCCAGGGCCACGGCCCGCTGCTGGACGCGGCCCGCGCCTGGCGCGACCTGGACCCCGAGCCGCTGCTGGTCATCGCGGGCGAGGGGCCCGAACGCCCGCTGCTGCAGCGCCGCATCGAGGACGAGGGCCTGCCGATCCGCCTGATCGGCCGCCGCGACGACGTGCCCGAGCTGCTCGCCGCGGCCGACGTCGCGATCCTCCCGAGCCGCTGGGAGGCCCGCTCCCTGCTCGCCCAGGAGGCGCTGCACGCGGGCGTCCCCCTGGTGGCGACGGCGGTCGGCGGCGTCCCGGACCTCGTCGGCCCCGCGGCCGAGCTCGTTCCGTACGGGGATGCCGACGCCCTCGCCGGGGCGGTGAGCCGCCTGCTGGCCGACCCCGCGCGCCGCGCCGAGCTCACCGCGGCCGGCCGCGCTCAGGCGGCCACCTGGCCCACGGAGGACGACACGGTCGCCCACGTCCTCAGCGTGTACGACGAACTGGTCTCGGGCGGGTGGAGGGCCGGGTAGCGGTCCTGCCGGCGGGACCGCTGACCGGCCCGGTGGTCACCAGTGCGCCGGCCGGCTCAGCCCCGCCGGCAGCTTCGTCCGCGCGTCGCCCCGCGCCGCGTTGAGCTGCGCCTGGGTGAGGAAGATGCTGCCGGTGAGGTCGGCCCCGCTCAGGTCCGCGTCGCGCAGGTCGGCCCCGAGGAGGTCGGCCGTGCGCAGGTCGGCGCCGCTCAGGTCGGCGGCGATCAGGTACGCCCCGCGCAGGTGGGCGCCCCGGAGGTTCGCACCGCGCAGCCGGGCGCCCATGAGGTCGGCCCCGCGCCGGTTCTTCTTCTTGCCCGGGACCTGCGCCCGTACGAGCTCGCTGGTGCGCTGCAGCAGTTCGCCGACCTCCTGCCGGCGCATCGCCACGTTCACTTCGAGGATCGCCTCGGGGCTCTCGTGGGTCAGGCGCTCGACGGCGTCGTGGACGCGGCGGATCTCGCCGTGCAGCTGCCGGGCGGCGGGCAGGGTGAGGGCCTCGGCCAGGTACCACAGCAGCTCGTGCAGCTGGCGCATGACGGGGTAGACGGCGAACATCTGCCGGGCCGTCCCCGGGTCCTGCCGCCAGTCCCGCCCGCCGAAGGTGACCTGGGAGACCTTCTGGCCCGCGCCCTGGCAGTCGTAGACGGTGCAGCCCGCGTAGCCCTTCTTCCGCAGGGCGGTGTGGATGCCGCAGCGGAAGTCCTGCTGCAGGTTGCCGCACGGCTTCCCGGCGTCCTTGCTCGCGGCGAAGTCCGCCGAGGCCACGAACGGCAGCGCGACGCAGCACAGCGCGAAGCAGCTGCCGCAGTCCGCCCGCAGGTCCTCGCGGTCCGCCGCGGCGGTGCCGGCCGCCGCCCGGTTCTTCTCTGTCCCCGTCTCTGTCCCCGTCACCGTTCGAGTAGAGCCCGGGGTGTCTGCGCAGGTCAAATCCACTCCGTGTGGCGGCGGGCGCGCAGCGCCAGACCCAGCGACAGCACCGTCTCCGGGTCCTCCAGGTCCGCGTCCAGCAGCCGCCCGATCCGCGCCAGCCGGTCGTAGAGCGTCTGGCGGTTGAGGTGGAGCTCGCGCGCGGTCTCCGCCTTGCGGCCCGCGTGCGCGAGGTAGGCGGCGAGCGTGGGCAGCAGCGCCGGCCGCGCGGCGGCATCGTGCGCGATCAGCGGCCCCAGCACCCGGTCCACGAACGCCGCCAGGTCGCCCTGGGAGCGCAGCCGCCACAGCAGGACGTCCACGTCGAGCCGCCGCACGTCGTGCCAGGGCCGGTCCGGCAGGCCCTGGGCCGCCGTCGCCGCCTCGGCCGCCCGCCGCAGCTCCGCCCCGGCCGTCTCCCACGTCGCGGGCGCCCCCGCCACCACGACGGGCGCCGGGAACCCGGCCCTCCGGCAGCCGGACGCCCAGCAGCACCGGCACCCCCGCCCCGGCCAGCTCCTCCTGCACCGCACAGGCCAGCGCGGCCCGCCCCTCCGCGGGCGCCAGGTCCGTGGCCGGCCGCATCACCAGCGGCAGCAGCGGACCGGGACCGGGCCGGAAGCCCAGCACCCGCGCCTGGGCCGGCGCCTCCGCCGCCGCCACCCGGCCCTCGGCCAGGTCGGCCAGGAAGTCGCCGCGCCCGCGCGCCGCCAGCTCCTCCTCCTGCCGGGCCTGCAGCAGCACCACCGCCAGCAGGCCCGCCGTGCGCTCCGCCGCGATCCGGTGCACGGGCGCCAGCGGCGCGTCGACCGGCAGCACGGCCAGCCGGGCCCGTACGGCGCCCGGCCCCGGCCCGTTCCCCGGCACGTCCGTGACGACCGCCCCGGCCGGACGGCCCGCCGGCGGGCGCAGCCGCTCCCACACCTGCAGCGGATCCGTACCGCCCGCGGCGCCCTCCGGCCCCGCCGCGTACAGCAGCCGCCCGTCCGGCGTCTCCAGGAAGACGGGGTTGCCCGCGAAGCCCGCGAACAGCCGCAGCACCTCCGGCACCCCGCCGCCGCCCAGCAGCAGCTCCGTGCAGCGCCGGTGCACCTCCTCGGCGCGCCGCAGCAGGGCGTAGTGCTCGTTGACCAGCTCGGTGTGGATCTCCTCCGTCACCGCGACGAACGGCACCTCCCGGTGCAGCTGCACCAGCGGCAGCCCGCACGAGCGCGCCGCGTCCACCACCGCCGCCGGGAGCGTCGCGAACCGCGCGCCCAGCTCCACGACCAGCGCCGCGATGCCGCGCTCGGCGAGCCCGCGGACGAACGCGCGCTGCTCGGCCGGGCGGCTGCCCAGCCCCAGCCCCGTCGTCAGCAGGAGCTCGCCGCCCTTCAGCAGGGCGGCGATGTTCGGGGCCTCGCCCGCGTGCACCCAGCGGACGGAGCGGTCCAGCCGGTCGCCTGCGGCGAGCACTTCGGGAAGGCCCTTGCGCAGGGTGGGCAGCTCCAGGGCCTGGGCCACGGTGATGCCCTGGGGGGCGTGCGGTTCCATGAGGCGGAACCTAGTCGCCGTCCGGCGCGGTTGTCAGATACGGGCCCAGCGTCCGGTACGGGGCGAGCCTCCGTACGGGCCGAGCGTCCGGTACGGGCTGAGGTCCGGCACGCGCTGAGGCCCGGCACGTGCTGAGGCCCGGCATCGCCGGCCGGCCCGCGAGGGTTGCTGCCGCTCTTCTGCGCCGTCCCGCACCGCCCCTACCCTGGCCCCCATGACCGCAGGCCCCGAGTCCGTCCCCTCCGGCATATCCCAGGGC
>NZ_JBPQTW010000154.1:0-16637 GCF_051386535.1 Streptomyces sp. URMC 127 | reverse complement strand
ATGCCGGTGCCGCCGCCCGAGCCCTGGTCGGCTGCTCCTCGGCGCGTACACCTCCGTCCCGGGCGGCGGCACCGGCATCGGGCTCGCCACGTACGACCGGCGTACGGGGCTGATCACCGCGGCGGAAGTGATCGAGGGGGTCGCCGACCCGTCCTACCTGGCGCTGCACCCGCGCGGCCACACCCTCTACGCCGTCAACGAGCAGCAGGACGGCACTGTGACGGCCATCCGGCTGGCCGACCGCCGGATCCTGGGCGCGTGGAGCACCGGCGGCGGTCTGCCGTGTCACGTATCGGTGCACCCGAGCGGCCGCTGGCTGCTGACTGCCAACTACCTCTCCGGGAGCGTGGCCGTTCACCCGATCGACGCAACGGGCGGCCTGGCCGAACCGGCCGACGTGGTCGCTCACCTCGTTCCCCCGCCGGCCCCCGGTCAGGAAAGCGCACACGCCCACCAGATCGTCACGAGCCCTGACGGACGCTTCGTCCTGGCAGTGGATCTCGGGAACGATACGGTCTACACCTACCGCCTCGATCCAACCACCGGAAGACTCACGCGCATTGCCTATGTGAGCCTCGCCCCGGGGGCCGGGCCGCGCCATCTCACCTTTCACCCCCGCGGCAAGTACGCGTACGTGGCGAACGAACTCGACAACACGGTCGTCGTCTGCGCCTACGATCCGGCGACGGGTGACCTCAGCCCGGGCCCGGCGCATCCCACCGGTTCCGGCACGTCCGGTTCCGTGAACCGTCCGGCGCAGCTCCTCGTCGGAAAGTCGGGCCGTTTCGCGTATCTCGCCAACCGCGGCCACAACAGCATCGCCCGCTATGCCGTCGAGTCCTCCGGCGCGAGGCTGCGCCTGCTGAACACCGTGCCGGTGCGCGGCGACTTCCCGCGGCACATGGCTTTCTCTCCCGACGAGCGCCTGCTCTTCGCGGCGAACCAGCGATCGGGCTCCGTCACGGTATTCCGGGCCGACCCCGGCAGCGGCCGCCTCACGCCTTCCGGTGCCCCCTACCGCGCCCCCGGCGCCGCCTGTGTGCTGGTCCGCATTTGACATTGTTTATCACCTTATCTACGGGTGACGAGAACTCCATTGGAGACTTGTCGTCATGGGTTCTCATGGACCGGCGAGCAGTGTCCGGGCCAGAGTTGATCACCAGGGAGTGGCGGCCCGGCCTACCGCCGCGCAACGGGGGGATCTCATGTGGAGTACGCGTTTCCTGCAGCCTCTTTCGCTGACGCGCACGTAACAGCAGGCCGGTGGAAAAGAACAGGCCGGTGACTCTCCCGCCTGTTGCAGCCCGCCGCCACGCCGGCCCGCCCGGGACACGGGGAAACCCCGGGGTACGCGGAAATGCGAGGCGATCAATGATCTATCAGAGCACTCACGAAATGATTCTGGACGACGTTTTTCTCGACCTGTCCGGCTTCATATCAGGGGTCAATCTCCTGCTCAAGGTCGAAGGCTTCAACCCGGCCGGTTCCATCAAGATGAAGGCCGCCGTCGGCCTGGTCGAGGACGCGGAGGACCGCGGGCTCCTGGGGCCCGGCGGCCACGTCATCGAGTCCTCCTCCGGCAATCTCGGCATCGCGCTGAGCTCGGTGTGCGCCGCTCGCGGCTACCGCTTCACCTGCGTGGTCGATCCCAACACGTCGGCGCACAGCATCGCGCTGATGCGGGCCTACGGGGCGGAGGTCGTCTCCGTCGATCAGCGGGACCGCAACGGCGGATTCCTGCAGTCCCGCATCGATTACATCCACCGGCGCATCGCGGGCGATCCCTCGCTGGTCTGGCCCAACCAGTACGCGAACCCGGCCAATCCCAGGGCGCATTACGAGCGCACGGCGGCCGCAATCGTCAAGCAGGGGCTCGACATCGACTATCTCTTCGTGGGCGCCGGGACCACCGGAACGCTGATGGGCTGCATCGTGTACTTCCGGGAGAACTCCCCGCGGACGAAGGTGATAGCCGTAGACACCGTAGGTTCGGTCACCTTCGGCAATCCGCCCGCCAGGCGCCACATACCGGGGCTGGGCACCAGCAGGCGGCCCGAGATCCTCGATCCGGAACGGGTCGAGCACGTGGTCATGGTTCCCGAGGCCGAAGCCGTGCACATGTGCCGCGTGCTCGCCGCGCAGCGCGGCATCGCAGCCGGCGGTTCGACCGGCTCCGTCCTGGCCGCCGTTGAGCGACAGCGGGCGGAAATCCCGTCCGGCGCCCAGGTCGTGGCGATCGCACCCGATCTCGGTGACCGGTACCTCGGCACCATCTACGACGACGCGTGGGTGCAGGAACGGTTCGGCGCGGATGCCGCCGCCATGCCGGGCGACGGCAGTGCGGACGCACTGCCGAGTCCGCGGCCACGGGTCCCGGCACAGTCGTGCCGGTCATGACGGCCGTATAGCGATTGCGGCCGACGCCGACGCCGACGCCCACGGCCACGCCGACGCCCACGGCCACGCCGACGCCCACGGCCACGCCGACGCCCATGCCCACGCCCACGCCCACACAGTCCGTCCCTATCCCCGAAGTCCCCGTAGTCCCCGAAGGGAAAGCAATGTTCGAGTTCAGCGTCATCGGCGGAAAGACCGCACGCGACATCATCGGCCGCACACGGCAGCAGATCGTTTCCGAGGTGCGCGAGACCTATCTGACCCACCACGCGGGCGAGTCGGTCAATCCCAACAGCTATTTCCTGCGCTTCCCCGACAAGCCCGACAGCCGCATCATCGCCCTGCCCGCCTACCTCGGCGGCAAGGCCGATGTCGCGGGCATCAAGTGGATCAGCAGCTTCCCGGGCAACATCACCAAGGGGTTCCCGCGCGCCTCGGCGGCCCTCCTGCTGAACGACTACGAGACCGGCTATCCCTTCGCCTGCCTGGAGGCGTCCCAGATCAGCGCGGCCCGTACCGCCGCCTCCGCCGTCCTCGCCGCCGAGCAGCTGACCGGTGGGCGCACCGCCCGGCGGCTGACCATCGTCGGCGCGGGCATCATCGCCCGCAACATCCTGGAGTTCTTCACCGCCCAGGAGTGGTCTGTGGACAACCTCGTCATCCACGACCGGCTGCCCGAGTACAGCAAGGCGTTCGCCGAGTACGCCGGTTCCTCGCTGGGCCACCGGGCCACGGTCGAGGACGACCTGACGGCCGCCCTGACCGGCTCGGACCTGGTTGTCCTGGCCACCACGGCCGGCGAGCCGTACATCACGGACCCCGCGGCCTTCGCCGCCGGCCAGGTCGTGCTGAACGTCTCCCTGCGCGACATCGGCCCGGAGATCATCCTCGGTGCGCAGAACATCCTCGACGACGTCGACCACTGCATGACCGCCAACACCTCGCCGCACCTGGCCGAGCAGAAGTACGGCCACCGCGACTTCATCGACGGCACGCTCGCGGACGTGATCCTCGGAGGCATCCGGCCCGCCGAGGACCGGCCGGTGATCTTCTCCCCGTTCGGGCTGGGCGTCCTCGACCTCGCCGTCGGCATGCACGTCTACCGCACGGCGCGGGAGAGCGGCGAAGCCGTCGACGTACCGGACTTCTTCGGCGAGACGCGGCGGTGGTGACGATGACTTCTTCTCAGACTTCTTCCCAGACGTCTTCTCCGACTTCTTCTCAGACTTCTTCTCAACCTGTTTCCGCGTCCTCCTTGCCCACGGAAGGTAATGTGCCGACCGGACCCGGCGTCTGCATCATCGGTTTCGGCTCGCGCGGCCTCGGCGTCCTGGAGCGGATCGTCACCCTGACGTCGGCGCCCGCATGGGGCGGCCGGCCCTTCACCGTCGATGTCGTCGACCCGCGGTGCGACGCCACCGGCATTCACGACCCGGCTCAGCCGGATTACCTGTTGCTCAACACCACCTGCAGCCAGGTCTCCCCCTTTCCCGAGGAGGCCACGGTCGGCGACACCGTCGGCGACCGCGGGCCGAACCTCTACGAGTGGGTCCGCGAACGCGGCCTCCGGATGGCCGAGGACGGTTACACGCTCGGTCCCTCCGGGCGCGAGATACGCGAGGACGACTACCTGCCGCGGCGCATCCTCGGCGAGTACCTTTCGTGGTTCCTCCAGCGCGTCGTGGACCGCGCGCCCGGCCACCTGGTGATCCGTTTCCACCGGACCGAGGCCACTGACCTCACCGTCCTGCCCGGCGGCAACCGCCGTATCGTTCTCGCCGACGGCGGCGTCCTGACCGCCCCGTTCGTCTTCCTCACCACCGGGCACACCCCGCCGGCCGCCCAGCCCGAGCGGAACCGCCCGCTGGGCGAGCACCGCAGGGTGCGGGAGATCTACCCGCCGGCGAGCCGGTTCGCGGACATCCTGCCCGGCCGGACGGTCGCCCTGGCAGGTACCGGCCTGTCCGGCATGGACGCCCTCGCAGCGCTCACTCTCGGCCGCGGCGGCAGGTACACGGCCACCGGCGGGACGCTGCAGTACGTCCCGAGCGGTGAAGAGCCCCGCATCCTGCTGTACTCGCGTACGGGCTTGCCGTTCCGCGCCCGCCCCAGGGCCAACCGGGAGGGCGCACTGTACGAGCCGCTGGTGTTCACGGCGGAGGCCGTCGACCGCCTGCGGGCCGACGCCCCCGAGGAGGGCCTGAGCCTCCACGGCGACCTGCTGCCGCTCGTCCGCACGGAGATGCGCGCCGCCTTCCACCTCCGTTGCGCCGCACTGCTCGGCGGTGACGGCGGCCCGGCGGCTGAGGAACGTGCGGTGACCGCCCTCCGCGAGGCCGTCGCGGCCGGACGGCTGGACGCCGAGCTGGACAGGCTGGACGAGGAGCACAGGGCAGCCTTCGGGACCCTGGACCCGGAGGAGCTGCTCTTCCCCGAACCGGGCGACCTCTCCGGCAGCCGCGCCTACCAGGACTGGTACGCCGGCCGCCTGGCCGCGGACCTGGAGCAGGCCGAGGCGGGCCTGGCCGGCAGCCCGCTCAAGGCCGCCCTGGAGGTCCTCCGCGACCGCCGTGAGCTCATCCGCAGGGCGGTCGACTTCGCGGGGCTGGACGAGAAGTCCCACGACGAGTTCTACGGCTCCTTCACGGCTGTGCTGAACCGTTCCGTGACCGGCCCCCAGCTGGACCGGCACCAGGAGCTGCTCGCCCTGCTGCGGGCCGGGGCGGTCGCTGTGCCGTTCGGCCCCGAGCCGGAGGTGGCCTGGGACGAGGAGGGCGCGTGCTGGCGCCTGTCCTCCACCCGGCTGGCCGAGCCGTACTCCGCCACCGCCGACTGGCTCGTCCACGCCACTTCCGGCCAGCCGGACGTCGAGCGCACGGGCAGCAGACTGCTCGCCGGCCTGGTCCGTACGGGCACCATCCGGCGGCACCGGCCCGCCGTAGCGAACAGCCGGGGCGTGGACCTCACGCGCGGGCTGCATCCGGTCGGCGGGGACGGTGCGGCGGACGAGCGCATGTGGGTGCTCGGGCCGCTGTCCGAAGGCACCACCTTCTACAACCACTACGTGCCGTCGCCGGGCGGGTTCTCGCGGGCGCTGAGCGACGCGCACAGGAGCGTCGTGGAGATGCTCACGGCAGCGGTGTCCGAAAAGGAGTCACCCGCAGAGCCGCCATCAGCAAAGGTGGCCCTGTGAACGCTGCTCTCGCAACCCTCCCCATCCTCGTGACGCTGGGACTCCTCGCGCTCGGGGTGCGTGCTCTCTACGCGGCCCTGTCGGCCCTGGCGACCGCAATCGTCATCACCGTCACCTCCTTCCGTACACCGCTCTCCGAACTCGGCCACGCCGAGCAGCACATGCTGCCCACGATCGTCGAACTGGCCGCGATCCTCTTCGGCGGCATCCTGCTCAGCGAGCTGATGACCCGCACAGGCGCGCAGTCCCGGCTGGGCAACTGGATAGGCAGCGCGTGCAGTTCGCCCAGTCGTGCGGTACTGCTCGTCATGCTCGGAGTGACGCCTTTCGCCGAATCGCTCACCGGCTTCGGCATCGGCGTCATCGTGGCCATCCCCCTCCTGCGGCAACTGGGCCTGCCGCCGGCCAAGGCCGCGGTGGTCGGCCTGCTCGGGCTGGTCACGGTGCCCTGGGGCTCCCTGGCGCCGGGCAGCCTGGTCGCCGCGGAGCTCGGCGGGGTCGATTTCCAGCAACTGGGCATCGACTCCGCCCTGCTGTCCGCGCCGGTCTTCCTCATCACCGGATCGGCCGCCCTGATCGTCGCGCTGGGCCTGCGCCGCGCCGTGGCCTCGGCCGGCGACCTGGTGCTGGCCGTGGCGGCCCTCTGGGGCACCATCTGGGCCGTCAACACCTTCATCGGCGTGCCGCTGGCCGGCGTCCTCGGCGGACTCGTCACCATGGTCGTCCTGCTGCTCGTCTCCCGGCTGCTGGAGAAGGACGGCGCGGGCGCGCGGCGCGAGTCCATCACCCGCACCCTCTCCCCGTACGCCTTCCTCGTCGCCGGCCTCCTGGTGAGCCGGCTGGTCCTGGAGTCGGCGGGCGTCAAGGAGGGGTGGTGGACGGTCGTCGCCGGCCCCGGCGGCTGGCTGCTGCTGACCGCCGTCCTCACGCCCAGGCTGCTGGGAGCCGGTGACACGGCCGGCGAGCCCGTACTGGGCACGGCGTCCCGCGCGGCGCTCGGCCGCTGGTGGCAGGTGACCCTGACGACGGTCGTGTTCCTGACGCTGGGCACCCTGCTCACCGTGACGGGCATGAGCCAGGAACTCGCCGAGGCCTGCGCCTCGATCGGCTCCTCCTACCTCGTGCTCGCGCCCTGGATCGGCGCCGTCGGCGGCTTCCTGGCCGGTTCCAACACCGGGGCGAACGCGATGTTCGCCGCGAGCCAGGCGAACACCGCCGAGGCGCTCGGCTACTCCACCGGACACCTCGTGGCCGTCCAGAACGTCAGCGCGGCGCTCGCCTCGGGCGCCTCCAGCGCGCGCGTCGTCCTGGCGGCGCAGCTGGCGGAGAACGCGCCGGGGCCGGCGGCCGCGGCGGTCATACCGGCCGTACCGGCGCGCGAGTCCGTGCTCGCGTCGGGGGGCCGGCCGGCGACGACCGTGCTGCAGGCCCCTGCGGAGGCTGAAGCGGAGGCGGAGGCGGAGACGGAGACGGCGACGAGCCGTCCGGTCGACACGCGGTGGGTTCTGCGCACGGTGCTGTCGGTGCATGCGCTCGTGTTCCTGACGACAGGGGCGATAGCGGTCGTGTGGCAGTGACGGAGGAACGCAAGCCGCAACCGCGACGGAGCGAGAACCGGAAGACGTAAAGAGCTGACGAACGGAAAACGGAAGAACGGAAGAACTGGAATGAAGCCTCCGGTAGTCCTGATAGCCGACCCGCTCTCGCCCGCGGCGGTCGACGCCCTGGGCGAAGGCGTCGAGATCCGTCATGTCGACGGTACGGACCGGGCCGCGCTGCTGGCGGCGGTCCCGGACGCCGACGCCCTGCTCGTCCGCAGCGGCACCCTCGCCGACGCCGAGGTCATCGCCGCCGCGCCCCGCCTGAAGGTCATCGGCCGGGCCGGCGTCGGCCTCGACAACGTCGACGTCGGCGCGGCCACCCGCGCCGGCGTCCTCGTGGCCAACACCCCCACGGCCAACATCGTCAGCGCCGCGGAGATGACCTGCGCCCTGCTGCTGGCAGCGGCCCGCAACGTCCCGCAGGCCGGCCACGCCCTGAAGCAGGGTTCCTGGGAGCGCAGCCGCTTCACGGGCGTGGAGCTCTCCGGCAAGGTGCTGGGCATCGTCGGCCTGGGCCGCATCGGCGTGCTGGTGGCCGAGCGGCTGACGGCGTTCGGCATGAAGGTCATCGCCTACGACCCGTACGTGGTGGACGGCCGATCCACGGACCTCGGCATCGAGATGACCGGTCTCGACGACCTCCTCACCCGCGCCGACTTCGTGACGGTCCACCTCCCGCGGACCCCCGAGACGATCGGACTGATCGGCCACCGGGAGCTCCGTAAGGCCAAGCCCACCGCGTACTTCGTCAACGTCGCCCGCGGCGGCATCATCGACGAGGCCGCCCTGACCGACGCCCTGCGCACCGGCCGCATAGCCGGCGCCGCCCTGGACGTCTTCGAGAACGAGCCGCCCGCCGGCTCCCCCCTCCTCACCCTGGACAACGTGGTGGTCACCCCACACCTGGGCGCCTCCACCCGCGAAGCCCAGGAGAAGGCGGGAACCCAGGTGGCCGAATCCGTGGCCCTGGCCCTCAAGGGCGCCCCGGTCCCGGACGCGGTGAACGCTCCGGACCTCGCGGGCTCACCGCGGCCGCACCGCCTCGCAGGGGTCGGCGGCTGACGCGCACGCGGGCCCCGGGCCCGGCTCCCCATGAGGGAACCGGGCCCGGGGCCCGCGTATTTTCCCGGCGCGTTACGCGTCCAGCCGGTTGGTGAGGATCCGCTCGGCGATGTTGTCGCGCAAGGACGCCGCGGGCGAGCTGGCCGGCTTGCGTTCCGCCTGGTCGCGGAAGCAGGCGAGAAACTCCTCCGCGATGCCGGCGCGCGGGTACCGCTGCAGCACCTCGGCCTTGAAGGCGCCGGAGAAGTCGTCCATGTGCCGCCCGGAGATGTCCATGCTGGTCGAGCGCTCCAGGAGGTGGCCCTCCGGGTCCGCGTGCGGATCGACCTCGCTCAGCATGTGGGCGAGGACGACCTCGACCAGCCGCTGCCGCCGGGCCGGCGGCCACCCCGCCGCGGCGGCGAAGACCCAGGCCACGTGGCCGCTGGCGTCGTCGAAGCCCAGCGTGTGGTTGTCGAACTCCCGGACCAGGCCGATGTCGTGGAACATCGCCCCCACGAACAGCAGCTCGGGGTCGAAGGCGATGCCCTGCTCCGTGCCGTACGCCGCTGCCCAGACGTAGGCCCTCACGGAGTGGTTCAGCAGCGCCGGCGAACAGTAGGCGGTGGCCACTTCCAGGGCGGCTGCGCACGCCGGGGTGGACGGAACCGCCAGCGGGTCGAACGTCATGTGGTGCTCCTATCAGCCGCAATCGGCCTGAACATGTGGTGGGTCCGGAACGGCTCAGGCCGTGGGAGTGCCGGCCGGCGGCAGGTCGTGGTTGACGTGGAGGCCGGACATCGCCACCAGGATCCTGCGGTCGCCGCGGAAGGGCTCGCGGGCGTGGGTGGCGAGGAAGTTGTCCACGACGAGGACGTCTCCGTGCTGCCAGGGCACCGAGACGGACGCCTCGCGGTAGAGGGCGCGGATGTGCTCCACGTCCTCGTCGTCGATCGGTGTGCCGTCCCCGTAGAAGGCGTTGCGGGGGACGCCTTCGGGACCGTACTCGTCGAGGAGGTAGGCCGCCGCCTCGGTGGGGAGGTTCGAGATGTGGAAGAGGTGGGCGTGGTTGAACCACACGGTCTCTCCCGTGCGGGGGTGCCGGGCGACGGCCTGCCGCACCGTGCGGGTGCGCAGCCCGTCATCGCCGGTCCAGGCGAACTCGGTTCGCGAGGCCCGGCAGTAGGCCTCCACTTCCGCCCGGTCGGTGGTCTGGAAGACCTCCTGCCAGGGGATGTCGAGGTCGGGGCTGTAGTTGCGGACGTAGGCGACGCCGTGCCGCTGGAAGCGTTCGCGCAGTGCGGCGGGGATGCGGGGGTAGACCGTCCGCTCGCTGGCCAGCGGCGTGGCGCCGCCCACCGGCGCGGGGACGTCGCAGTAGAAGTAGAGCCGGCTGGGCCAGTTGTGCGCGTAGGACATCTCGTGGTGGAAGGGGATCCACTGGTCCTCGCTGAGCTCGGTGGAGGTGAAGACCTTGTCGGCGACCTCGGTCCGCGGCGCGGCGCGTTCCATGTAGTCGAGGAGCTCGGGGGAGAAGGCGCGCGCGGCGGCTCCGAAGGACGCCGGGCCGTCGACGGCGAAGCCGCGGAAGAGCAGGGCGCCGTGGCGGTCGAGCTGCTCGGTGAGCCGGTCCCGGTTCGCGTGGATCCACCGGTCGAGAGCCATTCCGTGCTCGGCCGCCTCGATGCGCAGGAGGAAGGGTTCGGGGTCCACCGGGGCGGTGCTGACCGGAGCGCCCGCGAAGTCCGGGCCGGTGAACGGGGCGGTCATGCGCTGCCTCCGGCCTGCGGGGCGTGCGCCTGCGGCCGGGCGGGGTCGGACATGGCCGCAAGGATGCGGCGGGGGCCCTCGAAGGGCTCGCGGGCGTGCGCGGTGATCATGTTCTCGACGAGCAGGACGTCGCCCTGCCGCCAGTCGAAGCCCGTGGTCTCCGCGGCGTACGCGGCGCGCAGCTCGGCCAGGGTCTCGTCCTCGATGGGCGTGCCGTCGCCGTAGTACGTGTTGTAGGGGAGATCCTCTTCCGGCAGCGCCTCGCGCAGTCCGGTGCTGACCTCCTCGGGCAGCGAGGTGACGTGGAAGAAGACGGCGTGGTTGAACCAGGTGCGCTCGCCCGTGACGGGGTGGGTGTGCACGGCGGGGCGCACCTGGCGGGTGCGCAGGTGCCCGTCGTCGGCCCATTCGGCGGAGATGCCGGCGGCGGCGCAGTACGCGGCGACCCGGCCGGGGTCGTCGGTCTGGAAGGCCTCCTGCCAGTCCAGGCTGATGCCGGGCAGGTAGTTGCGGACGTACTGGACGCCCAGCCGCTCGAACTTGGCGACCGTCTCCGGTGACAGGGCGGCCAGGACGCGCCGGGAGTCCGCGAGGGGCGTGCGGCCGCCGCGGTCGGCGGGCCGCTCGCAGCAGAAAACGATCCGCATGGGCCAGTTGTCGGTGTACGACTGCTCGTTGTGCAGCAGGATGTGCTGGTCGGCGGGGTACTCGGTGGAGGTGTAGATGCCGTGCGACACCTCGGTACGCGGTGAGGAGCGCTCGCCGTACGCGAGGACGCGGCCGGAGAGGGCGTCCATGACCGTGCGGAACTGCGCCGCCCCGGTGACGGCGAAGTCGCGGAAGAGCACGGCTCCGGCCCGGTGGGCCAGGTCGTCGATCAGGTCGCGGTGGGCGCGGATCCAGGGGAGCAGATCGGTTCCGGGCGCGTCGGCGCGGACGAGGGCCGGCAGGGTGCGGCCGTCCCATTGCCGCGCGACCGTCACGGAGCCGTGGCCGGCGCCGGGCGCGGCGGCTGCTGGGTCGGTCAGTGTCATCGGGATCTCCGTAACGGGTGGTCAGCCGCGGTACCGGCTGCGGTCGATGCGCGGGATGGGTGCCGCGGAGGCGGTGTCTCCGGACTGCCGCTCGCGGTCCTTCTGCTCGTCGACGAGCGCGGCCAGGCCGGCGACGGTGGACGCCTGGAGGAACTGGCCGATGCGGAGCCCGACCCCGAGGCCGGCCCGGATGCGGGCGACGGCCCGGATGGCCAGCAGCGAGTGGCCGCCCAGCTCGAAGAAGGAGTCGTGGACGCCGATGCGTTCGCGCTCCAGGAGCTCCGCGCAGATCGCGGCGACGGCCACCTCGGTGGGCGTGCGGGGCGCGGTGTAGGAGGGACCGGTGGGACCGGCGGCCCCGGGAGCTGGCAGCGCCGCGGTGTCGATCTTGCCGTGGGGGCCGAGCGGCCAGCTGTCGAGGAGCGTCAGGTGCGCGGGCACCATGGCGTCGGGCAGCTGCTCCCGCAGGAACTCCTGGAGGGCGGGCACCGCGGCCTCGCCGGTGACGTAGCCGGCGAGCTGCGGGGCGCCCTGGGCGTCGGGGTGCACGATCACCAGCGCACCGGTGACACCGGGGTGGGAGCGCAGGACGGCCTCGACCTCGCCGGCCTCGACGCGATTGCCCCGGATCTTGACCTGCCGGTCGGCGCGCCCGCGGAACTCCAGGGTGCCGTCGGGGCGGCGGCGGGCGAGGTCGCCGGTGTCGTACAGGCGCTGCCCGGCGGCGAAGGGGTGGGGCACGAAGCTCGCCGCGGTGAGGCCGGGCCGGCCCAGGTAGCCGCGCGCCAGCTGGGCGCCGCCGACGTAGAGCCGGCCGGGTACGCCCACCGGCTGGGGGCGCAGGGCGTCGTCGAGGACGTACAGCTGGACGCCGGGCACGGGACGGCCGATCGGCACCCGCGCGGGGACCGGCGCGCGGACCTCGCCGGCAGTGACGTCGATGACGGCTTCGGTGGGCCCGTACTGGTTGTACAGCCGGGTGTGCGGATAGCGCTCCAGGACCCGCTCCGCCAGGGGCGCGGAGAGCTCCTCACCGCCGCTGAGCAGGACGCGGAGCTCCGGGTGCCCCTGGTCGGGCGTGTCGAGGAACGCCTGCAGCATCGAGGGGACGAAGTGGCAGACGGTCACCCGCTGCCGGTCGAGGAGCTCGTGCAGGTAGTCGATCTCGCGGTGGCCGCCCGGCCGGGCGACGACGACGGTGGCGCCGGTGACCAGCGGCCACAGCAGCTCCCACAGGGAGACGTCGAAACCGAGCGGGGTCTTCTGCAGCACGCGGTCGCCGGGGGCGAGGGCGTAGTCGCGCTGCATGCCGTGCAGGCGGTTGAGCAGGCCGCGGTGGGTGCTGACCACGCCCTTGGGGCGGCCGGTCGAGCCGGAGGTGAACAGGACGCAGGCCGCCGAGCCGGGCTGCACGGGTGCCGGTGCGGGCCGGTGCGCGGGGCGGCCGGCGAGCTCGTCGCCGCCGGCCGGGAGGCAGGCACGGCCGGGGAAGAGGCCGGCCAGGGCGTCCGTGGTGAGGACGGCGGCGGGCGCCGCCTCCTGCGCGATCAGGTCCAGGCGGGCCCGGGGGTAGTCGGGGTCGAGCGGCAGGTAGGCCGCGCCGGCCTTGAAGACGCCGAGCACCGCGGCGAGCAGGGCGGGGCCCCGGTGCAGGCACACCCCGACGAGGTCCTCGGGGTCGGCGCCGTGCTCCGCGAGCAGGTGGGCGACCTGGTTGGCGCGGGCCTCCAGCTGGGCGTAGGTGAGGGTCTCGCCGGTTGCGTCGTCGACGACGGCGAGGGCGTCGGGGGCGGCGTCCGCACGGGCCTCGAACCACTGGGCCAGGGCGGGCCCCGTGAGCTCGCCTGCGCCTGCGCCCGCGTCTTCCCCGACGAGCTTCTGCCGCTCCTCCTCGGAGAGGACGGGCAGGTCGTGGACGGTGCGGTCGGGGTCGGCGGCGGCGGCCCGCAGCAGGGTCGTGAAGGCGGACACCAGCCGCTGGGCGGTGGCGCGGTCGAACAGCTCGGTGGAGTACTCAAGCCGGCCCGTGAGGCCGCCGTCGGCGTCGGGGGCGAGCTGGACGGACAGGTCGCACCGGACGGTGCCTGCCGGATCGGGCAGCGTCTCGCACTCCAGGCCCGGCAGGGAGAAGGCGGCGGGCGGGGTGTTGTGGAGGACGAACCAGTGCCGGGCCAGCGCGGTCTGGCCGGAGGCGTCGCGGTCCAGGCGCAGTTCGTGGACGATCCGGTCGAAGGGCACGTCCTGGTTCTCGTAGGCGCCGTTGCACACGTCGCGAGTGCGGCGCAGCAGGGACCTGAACGTGTCGTCCGGCGCGGCGCGGACGCGCAGCGGCAGGGTGTTGACGAAGAAGCCGACGACGTCCTGCAGTTCGGCCCGCGTGCGGCCGGCGAGCGGGGTGCCGACGACCACGTCGTCCTCCCCGGCCCAGCGGCCGAGGACCAGGGACCAGGCGGCGACGAGGGCCATGAACGGCGTCGCCTGCGCCTCGTGGGCCAGTTCGCCCAGGGCGTCCGCCAGGGCCGGGGGCACGGTCAGCGGGACGGTGTCCCCGGCGTAACTGCGGTCGGCCGGGCGGGGCCGGTCGGTGGGCACGTCGTTGGCGGGGACGCCGTCGAGACTGGTGCGCCAGTAGGCGAGCTGCTCGTCGAGGGTCTCCTGGCGCAGCGCCCCGCGCTGCCAGACCGCGAAGTCCGCGTACTGCAGGCCCGGTTCGGGGAGTGCGGCGTCACCGCCGTTGACGAGCGCCGCGTAGGCGGTGCCGAGCTCGTTCACGAGCAGGCCCATCGACCAGCCGTCCACGACGATGTGGTGGACGGACAGCACCAGGACCCACTCGGGGCCGGGGGCGTCCGTCACGCGCAGCAGCAGCGCGCGCAGCAGCGGCGGGCGGGACAGGTCGAAGCCCTCGCCGGCCGCGGCGGCCAGCTCGGCCCCGACGAGGTCGCCTGTGACGTCCCGCACGGGCAGGGCCACGGTGAAGGTGCCGGCGGGGTGGACGACCTGTTCGGCGCGGTCGCCGCTCTCCTCGATCCCGGTGCGCAGCACTTCGTGGCGGTCGACGAGCAGCTGCAGGGAGCGGCGCAGCGCCTCGGGGTCGAGGTCGCCGCGCAGCCGCAGGGCGCCCGAGCCGGCGTAGAGGGCGGAGCCCGGCCGCATCCGTTCGACCACGTACAGGCGCTCCTGCCCGAAGGACAGCTCGGCGCGGGACACGGCGCGGGGGTCGGCGCCGCGGCGCGGTATGCGGTCCGCCGCCCGGCCGGTGCCGGCCTCGTCCAGCAGCTTGTCGAGGAGCCGCAGCTGGTCGGGGGAGAGCGGGGTAGTCAAGGGATTCCTCCTGGCAGGGAAGGGGACGACGGGGGCGGCGGCCGGTCAGGCGGCCGGGTCCGCCGCCTCGCGCAGGCTCAGCGGTCGCATGTCCGTCCACACCTCGTCGATGTGGGCGAGGCACGCTTCGCGAGTGCCGGAGGTGCCCTCGGCCCGCCAGCCGGCCGGGACGGCCGCGTCCGCGCGCCAGATGGAGTACTGCAGCTCGTCGTTGAGCACCACCTGGTACTCCGGCTGCTCACTGCTCTCGTCGGGCATGGCCGTCCTGCCTTTCACGGTGGGATTCCGGGGTCCGGGATTGCCGGAGGGGGTCACGACGCGGTCCGGGGCGCCGCCGCGCGCGGGGCGCCACGGCGCGCGGCCGCGGCAGGCTCCGGCCCTCCTCACTCTGCGGTGACGGGCACCGGGGTGTCATGTCGGGGCTTCTCCCGATGGGGAGCGGTGCGCTGTCCGGGTACGGCGGGCCCGGGCCGCCCGGGGTGCCCCGACCGGCCGACGATGGCGGCGACTTCGGCCCGCGAGGAGACGACGAGCTTCTTGAAGATGCGGCCGAGGTGGGTCTCGACGGTCTTGTGGCTCAGGTCCAGCGCCCGGGCGATCTGCTGGTTGGTGCGCCCGCCGCTGACGAGGACGGCGATCTCCTGTTCGCGCCTGCTGAGGGCGGCGAGGCCCGGCTCCGGGTCCGGGCAGGGCGACGGCACGGCGGCGACGGGCGCGCCGGCGGCCGCGGCGACGACCTCGTCCTTGAGCGCGAGGGCCAGGGCCAGCAGGCGGGGGCTGTCGACGGCGGCGGCGTTGGTCTCCGCGCAGGCGGCGTGGCGGACGGCGCCCGCCAGGTCGCCGATGTCGCGCTGGAGCGCGGCGGTCGCCATGGCGAACCGCGGGACGAGGGTGGTGAGCCGCCGGGCCTCGGCGATGCGCAGCCCGCGCCCGTACTGGGTGACGGCGGTGCCCGCCCGGCCGAGGCCGGCCTCGGCCGTGGCCAGCCAGTAGAGGCCGTCGAGGTGGCGGGCGGCGGTGTCGTCCGGCAGGGCGTCGAGGAGAACGGCCGCCTGGTCGGCGTACGTGCGGGCGCGGGCGGTCTCCCCGCGGCGGACGGCGCCGGCCGCGAGGAGGGCCAGCGCGCGTCCGCGGCGGGCCGGGGGAAGAGCAGTGAGCAGCGCCGGGGCGGCCGTGAGGCCGGCGTCGTCCGGTGCGGCGCCGGTTTCCAGGGCGTGGGCCAGCCGTTCGGCGTGCAGCAGGGCGCGGGCGGCCGGTTCGCGGGCGTGCCGGGCGGCGGCTTCGAGCTCGGCCAGCGCCGCCGCGTCGTCGCCGAGAACCCGCCACACGCGGGCCCGCAAGCGGTGCGCGGCGGCGGTCACGGCCGGGCAGGGGCGGGCAGAACCGGCCGGTCCGTCAGCGGTGTCCGTACCGGTGCCGCCGGTCGCGGCCAGGCAGTCGCCGAGCCGGCCGGTGAGCGCCAGGGCACGGCCGAGCAGCAGCCGGGCGGCGGGTGCCCGGCCGGTGGCGGGATCGAGGTTCATGGCGGTACGGGTCCAGGTGGCCGCTTGGGCCGGGTCGACCCAGAGCCGCTCGGCCGCGGCGGTCAGCAGGATGCCCGCGCCGGCCGCGTCGCCCTCCAGAGCGCTGTGTTCGAGGTGCCGGGCCAGGGGCACGGAGCCGCTGTCCCAGCGGGCCGGGAGGGCGGTGGCCCGGTCGTGCGCGCCCTGCAGCCAGCCGGAGCCGGCGGACTGGTAGGCGGCGGCGCGCAGCAGCGAGTTGCGGAACCGCAGGCCGCGGGTGGGGTGGCTGCCGTGGACGAGGTCCTCGCGCAGCAACTCGTCCACGGCCGAGCGCAGGGCGGCGTCGTCGAGCTGGGCGACCCGTCCGACGGCGGTCACGTCGAAGGGCTCGCCGAGCACGGCTGCCGACCGGGCCGCGAGCCAGCCGGCCGCCGACAGCCCCCGGAAGTCGCGCAGGCAGTCGGTGAGGACCTCGATGGGCAGGGGGAAGGCGGTGCCGCCGCAGCGGTCGGGCACGGCGCGCAGCGCGGCGAAGGCCCGCAGCAGGCCGGGGTTGCCCCCGGAGGCGGCCAGCAGCGTCTCGCAGTGGACCCGGCTGAGGTCATCGGGGAGAAGGGACAGCGCCTCCTCCTCGGAGAGGGGAGCGACGCCCACGCGCCGTACGACGCCGTGGAGCGCGGCCTCGGCGAGCAGGCTGCGCAGGGCGCCGTCGCCCTGGCGGGGGCGGTGGGCGACGGCCAGCACGACCGGGGCGGCGGGCGGGTGCCTGATGAGG
>NZ_JBPQTW010000153.1:0-16639 GCF_051386535.1 Streptomyces sp. URMC 127 | reverse complement strand
GCGCGGGGACGGCGGGGCCCACCCACCGCAGCTGGGGGCGGGGGACGTGCCCGGCGGCCAGCTCCGCGACGGTGTAGGCGAGCACGAGCCCGGGAGAAAAGCGCAGGTCGTGCTCCGCTCCGGGGTCGCCGAACCGCTCGCGCAGCCGACCCAGCAGGCCACGGATCCACTCCTCCGCCTTGGGCAGCGCGGCGGCGGCCCCGCCGACCTCGGCCGGGGTGGTGGCCGAGGTCGCCCAGCGCACACCGAGCCGCTCGGCGGCCAGGGCTCCCGCGAGGGCCTGCTGATCGGCGACGAGGACGTCCGGGCGGAATGCCCGGACCGCGTTGCGTGTGCCCGGGGTCATCGCCTCGGCCAGCGGGACGAGGACGTCCTGCCACAGGAAGCGCAGCGCCGCGGCCCCGCGCAGCCCGGGCGGTCGCCGCAGCCCTTCCGGGACCGCGCAGGGATACACCTCCGCGTCCTGCCCGGCTGCTTCCCGTACGAGGCCGGGGACTCCGGCCCAGGCGACGCGGTGGCCGCGCGCGGTCAGCTCGGCGGCGACCGCGGCCGCCGGGTTGATGTGGCCGGTCAGCGGCGGGACGACGAAGAGGAACCGGCTCATGGCGTACGCGTACGCGTCCGGGCCGTCGCCCGCGGCGGCCGGCCGGGGTCCTCGCGCAGCCAGTCGAGCAGCAGGGCGCCGACCGTCCGGGGCGCGTCGACGAGCAGGGTGTGTCCCTGACCGGGGACGACGACGGTGCGGCAGTACGGCAGCAGGTTCTGCAGCACCGGAGCCGATGCGGCGACGGAGGAGTCCCCGCCGTAGAGGGCGAGGACCGGCAGCGCGAGGGAGCGTAGGCCGTTCTCGCCGGGAATGGGTCCGGTCGCGATGTCCGCGATCAGGGTGGTCTCCTCCAGCAAGGGGCGGGTGCGCCGGGCCAGCCGGGCCGCGAGCCGCCCGTGTTCCTTCTCCAGCCGGCCGGTTGCCTGCGCGTCGCGGAACGTCTCCGCGCAGCGCGAGAGGAACCCGCTCATACGCTGCGGCCAGTCGCCGACGGGCGGCGCCGACTCGATCAGCAGGATCCTGGAGACGCGGTGCGGATGGCGTACGGCGAAGTCGGCCGCGACCGCTCCCCCGAAGCTGTTCCCGACGAGGACGGCGGGGTGGTCGATGCCCAGGGCGTCGAGGAGGTTGCGGAGATCGGCGCCGAAGTCCTCCAGCCGGTATCCGGTGGCCGGCCTTTCGCTGCGGCCGTGGCCGCGCTGGTCGTACATCACGACGCTGTGCCCGGCGGCCGCGATCCCGGCGGCAATGGTGAAGTAGTAGTCGGCGAGGCTGTCGGGTCCCATGCCGTGGACGAGCACCACGGGGGGCCGGCCGGGGGCGCCGGGATCGCCCAGCCGCTCGACGTTCAGCCGGACCTGTCCCGCCCGGAGCGACGTCACCGCAGGGACTCCACGACGTGGCGCACGAGGTGTCCGACCGTGAGGCCGATGATCTCGGAGAGTTCGAGGGAGGCGAAGTAGCCCGGGAAGTCCACGCGGTCTCCGTAGGCGGCGCGCAGGTCTCCGGTGAGGACGACCAGGTCGATGGACTCCAGGTCCAGGTCCTCCACGAAGCGGGTCTCCATGGTGACGGCGCCGGGGTCCGGCGCGCAGTCGCCGAGCACGGTGTCCAGGGCCTTGGTGATCCGGGCCAGTACGGCGGCCTCCCCGGCTTCTTCGACACCGGCTTCTTCAACACGATTGGTCATGGCTGCTGCCCTTTCTCGGATGCCGGGGCCCGGCCGGCGCGGCCGCCGTCTTCGCCGGTCCAGGCGACGATGTAGTCCCTCGGCGGCAGTCCGGGCGGGTTGCCGGTCCGGGTGAGGCGGACGGAGTGGGAACGGCCCGACGGCGTACGGACGTCGAAGGCGTCCGCATCGCCCGGGCCCGCGGACAGCGTCACGACGAAGCCACGGGGGTTGCCGTGCAGTCCCGTCCCCTCGGCCTTGGCCGCCGCCTCCTTGGCCGCCCACAGCCTGGTCAGCGCCTCGGGCCCCGCTCCGAGCCGTTCGAACAGGGCGTCTTCGCCGGGGCCCAGCACCATGGCGGGGGTGGTGTCCGGCCGGTCGGTGATCTCCTCGATGTCGATGCCGGCGGGCGTGCCGCCGGGCCGGACGAGCGCGACGGCCGCCTCGCGGCAGTGAGCGAGGGACAGTTCCAGCGGGGGCAGCTCGCGCCCGTGCACGCCTTCCGGGCGGGGGCGCCCGCCGGGCTCGTTGCGCACCCGGACCTCACCGGGGAAGACCGGACCCGCACCCCGGTCCCAGAGGTGCCGGCGCACCGCGTCCTTGGCCGCGATCCGGCCGAGGAGCCAGGCCCTCCTGCCGCGCGGGGGGTGCCCGGCGTACGCGGCCCGCTCCTGCCCGGCGAGCTGACCGTGCATCATCAGCTCCAGGGAGGCCGGGTCGGGCCAGTGGTCGAAGAGGAGCTGCCAGCCACCCTGCTGCCGGACGGAGAAGGTGCATCGCTCCGGGTGACGGACGGCCTCGACCGACCCGGGTGCCGAGTCGAACCGGCGGTCCCGCCAGCCGCGCACCTCGGCCCACACACGGCCGTCGTGCGTGAGCTGGACGTCGGCCTCCAGGGCGGTCGCGTCGAGTCCGGTGATGCGGACGTGGCACTCGACGCGGGAGCCGGGGGCGGGGGGCGGCCCGTAGAAGTCCACGCGGCGGATGCCCACGGGGAGCACCACGGTGCGTTCGGTACGGGTGGCCATCAGCCAGTAGCCGAGCAGTTGCCCGGCGCTGTCCAGGAGGGCGCCGGGGGCGGCGGGAGTTGTGAGGACTCCCCGGACGTGCCGCTCGCCGAGCGCGGTGACGGCGGTGACCCCTTGGAAGCGCGGGCCGTGGAACATCCACCGCCGCTCGTACATCTCCCGCGCGGAGACCGCGGGCGGGCTCTCGGGCCGGTCGAGTGCCCAAGGGGCGGGTGGGGCGGGGTAGGCGCGGGCGATGTGCACGTCGGCGCGCGCGTACCGGCCGAACTCGGCCCGGTGCCGGCCGTTCTGCCCGGCGGTGACCGTGAGCTGCACGGTCACGGGCGGCGCGGCGACGGCCCATGCGAGGAAGCGGGCGTCCCGTACGGCGACGGGTGTTCCGGCGGCACCGGCGGCGTCCGTCATGAGCTGGACGATCGTGGTGGCGGGGACGACGGGCCGGCGGTCGGCGAGGTCGGGCCAGCCAGGGCGCTGCCGGTAGAAGCAGTGGTCGAGGAGGTACGGCATGCGGGCCACGTCGACCTCGACGGTCTTCACCAGGGCTGCCCGGGAAGCCTCCGCGGCGGCGCCGGCGGGGCGGTGAACCGGCCGGGCGGTGGCCCCGGCGGCGGCGAAGAGGGTGGCGGCCGTGGCGGCCGTCTCGGTGAGGAGCGCGTCCAGTTCGGCAGCGGCCGGGTGGTGGCGGGCGAGGGCCCGCAGCGGGGTGGCGGCGGTTCCCTCCGGCCCGCTCGGATCCCTCCCGCCGGGGGCCGTGCCGCCCTGCTGCGCACCGCTCGTGTTCGGCCCGCTCAGCAAGGCCCGCAGCCGTTCGCGGGCCGCCGGTGCCAGGGAGACCGGCCCCGCGCCGAGGTCGATGCGCATCGCCGTGCGGGGTGCCGCGAGCGCGGTAAAGTCCGGTTCGGCGCCGAACGCCCAGAGGCCCGCGGCGACCCGGCCGAGCTGGGCCGGGCCGTTGCGGCGCGGCGAGGCAGCGGTGAGGGCCACGTGGGCACGGCTGCCCAGGGTGTCGCCGACCAGGGCGGGGAGCTGTCCGGCGCCGAGCTGGACGAAGGCCCGGAAACCCGCCTCGTACAAGGCCTCGGTCAGCCGGCGGAAGCGGACCGGTTCGAGGAGGTGGCGGAAGAACAGGTCCCGGATGGCGGCCTCGTCGTCCGGGAAGGGCGCCGCCACCGTGCCGGACCACACCGGTGTCGTGGCGGCTCCCACGACGGCGCGGCGCATCAGCTTCCTCAGGGGGAGGAGGTGCGGGGCGAGCATGGGGGTGTGGAAGCCGGATTCGAAGGGCAGGACGCGGCCGAGGACGCCGTCGCCGCGCAGGCGGGCCGCGAGGGCTTCGATCTGTTCCCGCGGGCCGCAGACGACGCACTGGTGCGGGGCGTCGTCGTGAGAGAGGGCGACGCCGGGGTAGCCGGGAAGCACCGCCTCGGCCCGTGCGGCGGAGGTTCCGAGGACCAGGAAGGCGAGCGGGGGCAGCCTCATCCCCCGTACGACGGCTTCGGCCAGCGCTTCCCCCGGATCGTCCGAACCGAACATCCCGGCGACGGCCATCGCGGTCCATTCGCCCGCGCTGTGGCCCGCGAGGGCGTCCGGACGGACGGCGATGCGCTCCAGAGCGGCCGCCAGCAGCCGGCCGGCACCGACGAGGGCGACGGTGCGGCCGGCGAGGTCCCCGGCCCGGCCCTGCCGGGCCGGGGGCGGGGGCGGGGGCGGCTCCAGTCCGAAGTGGGCGGCGATGTCGTCCGCTCCGGGAGCGCATCCGGCCTCCAGGCCGGGGAAGAGGAACACGGTGCGTCCGCCGCCGGTCCCGAGGAGCGGGGCCGGTGCGAACCACACGTCGCCGCGCCCGCCCCACAGCCGCCCGCGGGCCACTGCCTTGCGGGCCAGGGCGAGCTTCCTGGCGTCCGGGCCGGCGATCGCCAGCCGGCACGGCCCGTGCCCCGTTGCCCCCGCGCCGTGGCGCAGGGCCGTGTCGCCGGCGTCGAGCAGCCCGGCCAGAGCCTCGGGGCCGGGGGCCGCGAGGCGCAGCAGCGGTTCGCGTTCGGTGACGTGGGCCCGGGGCGTACGCGTGGGAAAAGGGGTGGTGGATGCGGGCGGTTCCTCCAGCACCGCATGGGCGTTGATCCCGCCGAAGCCGAACGCGTTGACCGCGGCCCGCCGTACGCCGGCCTCCCAGGGGCGGGCGGTGTGCGCCGGGCGGAAGCGGGTCTCCAGCAGCGCGGGGTGCGGCACGTCGCAGTGCAGGGTCGGCGGCAGGACGCGGTGGTGGATCGCCAGCGCCGCCTTGATCATGCCCGCCGCGCCCGCGGCGGGCATGGTGTGCCCGATCATCGACTTCACGGAGCCGATGACGGCGTCCGGACCGGTGCCGCGGCCGAACACCTCGGCCAGCACGGCCATCTCCGCCCGGTCGCCGCGGGGCGTGCCCGTGCCGTGGGCTTCGAGGAGTCCGAGCGCTCCGGGGGCCGCGGGGTCCAGGCCCGCCGCCGCCCAGGCGAGCCGGACGGCGTGCGCCTGACCCGCGGGGTCGGGGGTGACCAGGGAGGCGGCGCGCCCGTCGGAGGCGATGCCCACGGCGCGGACGAGTGCGTAGATCCGGTCCCCGGCGCGCTGCGCGTCGGTGAGTCGTTTGAGCACGAGGATGCCCGTGCCTTCGCCGAGGAGCACCCCGTCGGCGTCTCGGTGGAAGGGCCGGATGCGCTGGGACGGTGACAGGGCGCCCAGGTCCGCGAAGACGCTCCACAGGGTGACGTCGTGGCAGTGGTGCACGCCGCCCGCGAGCATCACGTCGCACCGGCCGCGCGCCAGCTCCCCGGCGGCGTGGTCGACGGCGACCAGGGAGGAGGCGCAGGCCGCGTCGACGGTGTAGGCGGGGCCGCGCAGGTCGAGGCGGTTGGCGACGCGGGAGGCGGCGAAGCTGGGGACGAGGCCGATCCCGGACTCGGGGCTGTGCGGGCCGAGCGCGTCGAGGAAGGCCGTGCGCAGCTGGTCGAGCCGTTCGCCGTCCAGTCCGGGCAGGATCTCCCGCAGGGTGCGGATGAGCTGGGGCGAGGTGCGCACCCGCTGGTCGAGGCGGGCCAGTCCGGCGGTGAGGTAGCCGCCGCGGCCGAGGACGACGCCGGCGCGGGTGCGGTCCGCGGGCAGGGTCCCGCCCGCGTCGGCGACGGCCGCGGCGGCCGTGCGCAGTGCGATGAGCTGGTCGGGTTCGGTGGTGCGGGCCGCCGCGGGCATGATGCCGAAGGCGGCCGGGTCGAAGTCGGCGCAGCCGTCGACGAAGCCGCCGCGACGGCAGTAGACGGCGCCGGGCCGGAGGCGTTCGGGGTCGAGGCGTCCGGGCGGGACGTCGGAAACGGCGTCGACGCCGGTGGTGATGTTGTGCCAGTACGTGTCCAGGTCGGGCGCGCCGGGCAGGGTGACGGCCATGCCGACGACGGCGACGGGTTCGTGCCCCGCCGTCACGGCAGCCGCCCCGGCGCGGTGAGCACGACCTCGTCGGTGCCGGGGTCGCCGTGGGCGAGTTCGCGCAGCAGTGCCCGTACGCCTTGCTCGGGGTCGATCAGGGCGAGGCCGCGCCGGGCGAGTTCGCGGGCGAGTGCGGGGCCGACCATGCCGGGGTGGCGCGGGTCGGGCGCCCAGGGGCCCCAGTGGACGGTCAGGGCGCGGCCTCCGGTGGCCCGGCGCCACTGCCGTCCGAGGGTGGCGAGGGCGTCGTTGGCGGCGCTGTAGTCGCTCTGGCCGCGGTTGCCGAGGACGGCGGCGACGGAGCCGAACAGGACGGTGAGCGGCGGGGGCCCGGGCAGGCCGCGCAGTGCGGCGAGCAGGGCGCGGGCGCCGTCCGCCTTGGTGCCGTGGACGCGGTCGAAGGAGCCGGGCTCCTTGTCGGAGAGCAGCCGGTCCTCGATGACGCCCGCCGCGTGGACGACGGCGTCGATGCGCCCGTGGCCGGCGTGGATGTCCTCGACGGCGCGGCGTACGGCGTCGGTGTCCCGCAGGTCGAGGCGGTGGTAGCGCGCCCGGCCGCCGGCCGCTTCGATCGCGGCGAGGGTCGCGGCCACTTCGCGCCGGGCGAGGATGCGGCGGGCCTCCCGTTCGATGTCGCCGGGTGCGCGGCGGCCGTGCGCGGCGAGCGCGGCGCACAGGGCCGCCTTGTCCGCGGCGCCGGCGAGGCCGGGCGGTTCGGGGCTGCCGGGCGGTTCCGTACGGCCGAGGAGCTCCACGCGGCAGCCCGCGGCGGCGAGGGTGACCGCGAGGCGGGCCGTGATGCCGCGGGCGCCGCCCGCGAGGACGGCGACGGTCCCGGGCCCGAGCCCCGCGGCGAGCGCGTCGGCGCCCTCGGGCGCCTCCAGCGGGGCCCGGTAGAGCTCGCTGCCCGACCGGCTGCCGTCGGGGGCGTGCCGGACCACCGGAGCCCGGTCCGGGGCGAGGAGCTCGCCCACGACGGCGTCGGCGAGGGCGGCGGCGGGGCGGTCCGTGCCGAGGGAGACCACGCGGGCGAGCGTGCCGGGGTATTCGCGTGCGACCGTGCGGAAGAACCCGCCCAGCCCCGCCGTGCCCGTGTGCTCCCCGGCCGGGCGCGCGCACAGCAGCCACTGCGGGGCGCGCCTCAGCACGGCCTGGAACCAGGGGAATCCGGCGGGCAGCACCGGCCCGGCGGCGTCGGCGAGCGCTGCGAGGTGAAGCGCTCCGTCCAGCGGGCCGGGCGGGACGTCCGCGTCGCCCCCCGCCCCGGCCCCAGCCACATCGCCGCCCGACCGGGCGGCCACGGCTCCCAGCGCGCCGAGACGGCTGACGACGGCCCGGACGACGGGGGTGTCCGGGCCCAGGACGAGGAAACGCCGGCCGTGCAGGGCCGTACCGCAGGGCTCGGGTGCGGGGGCGAGCGGTGCTTCCCGCAGCAGGTACCGCTCGGGCGCGGCGGATACGGGCACGTCGTGCGGCGGGCCTTCCGAGGGGCCGTCGCCGAGCGGGCGCTGCCCGGGATCGAGGGGCTCGCGGAAACCGGCGGCCTCGCGGGAATCGGTGGCTCCGCCGGAGCCGGGAGCCGTCAGCCGCTCCGCGAGCTCCGCGGCCGTGCGGGCCTGCAGGAGCTCTTCCAGCCTGCTGTCCGTCCACGTCCGGGGGCTGCGCCCCGCGGCGCCCGTGAGCCGCCGCCCGAGCTCTCCGACGATCTCGGTCCGCTTGATCGAGTCGATGCTCAGGTCGGCCTCCAGGTCGAGGCCGGGCTCGACCAGGTCCACGGGGTAGCCCGTGCGTTCGCTGATGACCGCCCGGATCGTGCTCAGCACGTCCGGCACCGTGCCGGGGTCCTCCGGCGCAGGAGCGGGATCCGGGTCCTTGCCGCCGTCCGCCTCGGGGACGGGCAGCGGCTCCGGCGCGTCCGCGGGCGCGGCGGGGGCGCTCGCGGCGCCGAAGTACGCCAGCAGGACGTCCCGCTGTGCCGCCACCATCTCGCGGCTGCTGCGGAGGAACGCGGTGAGCAGGTCCGGGTCGCTGCCCGCCCGCGGACCGGGCAGGGCGAGAGGCGCTAGCCTGCGGGCCGGTTGCAGCCCACCGGGCAGCGGCTCCCCGTCGGCGGTGCGGACGAGGTGGCCGTCGACCGTCCAGCCCGGCCGTTCCGGGACCGCTTCCGGATCGGCGAGGCACGCGTCGCGCCCGGCGAACAGCCGCTCCGCCTCCACCGGCACCCCGGCCACCGCGAGCCGGGCCAGCGCCCGGAGGTGCCCGGCCAGCCCGGAGTCGGGGGACGGTTCGAACGGCACGGCCACGTGCGGCCGTTCGCCGAGAATGTTCCGGACCAGCCCGGTGAGCACCGTGCCGGGTCCGGCTTCGACGAAGACGCGCGCCCCGGCCGCGTACATCGCCTCGATCTGCTCGCAGAACCGTACGGGCGCGGCGATCTGCTCGGCGAGCAGCTCCCGTACGTCCTCGGGATCCCCGCCGTAGCGTTCAGCCGTGGCGTTGGACCAGACGGGGATGTCGGGCGTACGGACCGGGCAGCGGGCGAGCGCCTCGGCGAACGGTCCGGCGGCCTGCGCGACGAGCGGACTGTGGAACGCGCAGGTGGCGGGGAGACGCTGCGCGTCGATGCCGGTGTCCGCGGCGGCGGCGAGGGCCCGTTCGATGTCGTCTTCGGACCCGGAGACGACGCTCTGTGCGGGGGCGTTGTGGCAGGCGACGACCACGCGGCCGGTCAGGCCTGCGGCGGCGAGCATCACTTCGGTCTTGTCCGGCGCCGCGGCGACGGCGGCCATGGTGCCCGGCGTGCTCTGCGCCGCCTCGGCGACGGCTTCGGCGCGGGCGGTGCTGAGCTCGGCCACCGCTTCCGGGCTGAGGGCGCCCGCCGCGCCGAGGGCGACGAGTTCGCCGTAGGAGTGGCCGGCCGTCATGTCGGCGCGTACGCCGAGCATCCGCAGGACGTCGTGGGCGGCCGAGCACACCGCCGCGAGGGCGGGCTGGGCGTACCGGGTGTCGGCGAGCCGGGCCCGCTGCGCCTGCCGGGTCGCGGTGTCGAAGGCGGCGGGCGGGAAGAGCACGTCGGCCGGGGCACGGTGCAGGTGGCGCTGTGTGCCGGGGAAGGCGGTGAAGAGCTCGGCGAACATGCCGGGCCGCTGGCTGCCCTGGCCGGGGAAGAGGAGGGCGACCTTCCCGGCGGGGGCGGCCGGCGGCCCGGCCTGGTCCGCCAGGAACACTCCCGGCCTCCGCTCTCCGGTCACCACCGCCCGCAGCAGCTCCGGCAGTGTGTCGAGCGATGTCGCCACCACGGCCGCGCCGGCCCGTCCCGTGCCGGTGCGCCGCGCGGCGGTCAGGGCGAGGTCGCGCAGCCGCCAGGGGCGCCCGGCCCGGTCGTTGACCGCGGTCAGCCGCAGCAGTTCGCGGGCGTCGTCCGCGGACCGCAGGACGAACAGCTCCGCGGGCCAGGCGTCGTGGCCGCACCGCGGGGGTGCGGCTGCCGTCCGGGACCGCAGCACCGCGTGGAAGTTCGTGCCGCCGAAGCCGAACGCGCTCACGCCCGCGACCCGCCGCCCGGCGGCCCACGGCAGCGCCTTGTCGTGGAAGACGAAGGGGCTCTCGTCCCGCTGCCAGCCGGGGGCGGGCCTGCTGAGGTGCAGGGTCGGCGGACGTACGCCCGTGTGGACCGCGAGGGCCGCCTTGATGAGAGCGGCCAGGCCCGCGGCGCACTTGGTGTGCCCGATCTGGGATTTGACCGAGCCCAGGACGCATCCGCCGGGAGCCGCGCCCCCTTCGGTGAACACCTCGGTCAGGGCGGCCAGTTCGGTGCGGTCACCGACGGCCGTGCCCGTGCCGTGGGCCTCGACGAGGCCCACCTCGGCGGGCCGGATACGGGCCTGGGCGTAGGCCCGCTCCAGTGCTGTCCGCTGTCCCTCGCGGCGGGGCGCGGTCAGCCCGAGCGAGCGTCCGTCGGAGGAGCTGCCGATAGCCTCGATGACGGCGTAGACGCGGTCGCCGTCGCGCTCGGCGTCCGCGAGCCGTTTGAGGACCACGCAGGCGATGCCCTCGCCGAGGGTGGTGCCGTCGGCGTCCGCGTCGAAGGGGCGGCAGCGGCCGGTCGGCGAGAGGGCGCGCACCGAGGAGAAGAGCAGGTAGTCCTTGATGCCGTTGTGCAGGTCGGCGCCGCCGCACAGGGCGACGTCGGCGCTGCCCGTGCGCAGTTCCTTGCAGGCGGCGTCGAGGGCGGCCAGGGAGGAGGCGCAGGCGGCGTCCACGGTGTAGTTCGCGCCGCCGAGGCCGAAGCGGTTGGCGATCCGGCCCGCGATGACGTTCGCGAGCATGCCCGGGAAGGAGTCCTCGGTCAGCGCGGGGAGCTGCGCGGCCAGTTCGTCGGGGAGCCGGCCGAGGTAGGAGGGGAGGACGGCGCGCACGGTCACGGCGTCCGTGGTGTCGTTGCCGGTCTCGGCGCCGAAGATCACGCAGGTGCGGTCGCGGGGGAAGTCCCGGCGGTCGTAGCCGGCGTCGGCCAGCGCCCGGCCGGCGGCTTCCAGCGCGAGGAGCTGGGCGGGGTCGATCGCGGCCAGGGAGGCCGGGGGGATGCCGTAGCGCAGCGGGTCGAAGGGGATGCGGGGCAGGAAGCCGCCCCACCGTGATGAGGAGAGGTCGTGTGCGGCGGCCTGCGGTCCGAAGTGGAGGGAGGTGTCCCAGCGCTCGGGCGGGACCTCGGTGACGGCGTCGGTGCCCGCGAGCACGTCGGCCCAGAAGGCGGGCAGGTCGGGTGCGTCGGGGAACATGCAGGCCATGCCGACGACGGCGATGCCGAGCGGCTCGGGCGCGGGTGGCCGCCCGGTGCCGGGAGGGGCGGCGGGCAGCAGTGCGGCGGCGCGGCGTTCGTAGAACTCGGCTGCCTCTTCGCTCACTTGGCGGTGCAGTGCGGCGATGCTGGTGGTGGCGGTGCGCAGGACGGCGGATTCGCCGGCCATGAACAGGCCTTCGGCGAGCTGCCGCCGCTCGTCGACGCCGGCCAGGGTGTCGCCGGTGCGCTCGATGCCCTTGGCGGCGATGCGCAGCCGCCCCAGGTGCAGGCGCTCCAGCTCCTCCCGGGCCTTCCGGTCGGGGACGCCGCGCTCCCGCAGCTCGTCGCGGACCGCCCGGTGGGTGCGGCAGAAGGGGCTGGGCAGGCAGCGGGTCGCCTGGCCGGGGCCGGTGCGCAGGACGGCGGTCCGCTCGGCCGCGAGCGCTTGGCGCTGGTAGACGGGGTGGAGGGCGCCGCTGCCGACGGCTTCTTCGGTGAAGAGGTAGGCGGTGCCCATGAGGAGGCCGGTGGCGGCGCCGCGCGCGCCGATGCCGGAGGCGAGGGCGGCGACCATGGCGGCGGAGCGCTCGTCGTGGACGCCGCCGGCGAAGAGGACTTCCGGATGCGGCCCGCCGGGGTGAGCGTTCATGAAGTCGTGCAGGACGGCGAGCTGGGCCTCCCACAGGGGGAAGCTGTTGCGCGGCCCGATGTGGCCGCCGCACTCGGCGCCTTCGAAGACGAAGCGCCGGGCGCCCTGCGCGAGGAACTGCTCCAGCAGGCCGGGCGAGGGCACGTGCAGGAACGTGCGGATGCCGTGTTCCTCCAGGGCCGCGGCCTGCGCGGGCCGGCCGCCGGCGATGATCGCGTGGGAGGGGCGGAGCTCCCGTACGGCCGCGAGCTGGGCCGCGCGGACGTCCTCGGGCGCGAAACCGAGGATCCCGGCGCCCCAGGGGCGCTCCCCCAGCAGGGCGCGGGCCTGTCCCAGCAGGGTACGGGTGCCTTCGGCGCCGCCGAGGGCCAGGGCGAGGAACGGCAGCCCGCCCGCGCCGGCGACGGCCGCCGCGAATGCGGCCTGGTCGCTGACCCGGGTCATCGGCCCCTGGGCGACGGGCAGAGCGGTGCCGAGGGCCCGGCTCATCGCGGAGCCGGAGCGCAAGGTGTCCGGGGCGTTCCCGTCGCGTACGGCCCGGTCGATGCCGTCGCGCACGGCGCGGACGGCGGCCGCCGCCGTGCGGTACTCCCCCGCGAAGCGACGGGCGAGGAAGGCGTCCTGGCCGAGCGGCAGCGGCCGCCCGTGCGGGGAGCCGGGCAGGCCCGGCCGCCGCACGCCGAGGGTGCGGTATCCGCTCTCGGTACGGGTCTCCGAGCCGTCCGCGGTGCGCAGGACGGCGGCGACGGCGGGCGGCGTGTCCGCCTCGTCGAGGAGGGCGAGCTGGACGTCGAGGACGACTCCGGCGGCGCCCGCGATCACGGCGGCGGCGGCCGTGTGCGGCCCGATCCCTCCGCACGCCCAGACGGGGACGGTCACGCGGTCGTCGGCGAGGAGCTGCTGGAGCAGGACGTACGTGGACAGCTCCCCGGCGGGACCGCCGCACTCGCTGCCCCGCGCGACGACGCCCGCCGCCCCGGCTTCCACGGCCGTACGGGCTTCGCGCAGGCTGCGCGCTTCGGCGACGACCGTGCCGCTGCGGTACCGGCCGGCGGCCCACGGGGCGCCGGGGGCGAGGACCACGGCGTGCGGGCCGGGGACGCCGGAGGCGTACAACTCCTCGGGCGGGAGGGCGCAGCCGGCCGGGACGCGGACGCCGAAGGCATCCGGGGTCCAGGCCCGGGCGAGGTCCAGGGCGTCGCGTGCGGGTGCGCGGCCCGCTCCGAGGTCGATGACGCCGAGCCCACCGGCTCTGCTGACGGCGGCGGCGAGCCGTGCGTCCGGCTCCCCGAAGGGGGTGATGCCGATGACTGAGCGCGCCCAGGCCGCCAAGGGGCCCCCTCTCGCCGGGTGAACCGGACAGCATGATGCCGAGAGGAGACGGTCAAGTGCCTTGATATTTGGGTCAGTTCACTCCGAGGGAGGAGTGCTGCGCTCACTCGTGCGCCGGCTGTGCGAGGGCGCGGTCGCCGCCTGCCGCGAGAGGCGGCCGTCACCAGGGCCCGGTTTCGCTCCTTGCTTCGTCCGGGTCGTCCGGCCACGGCGGAATCGTCACCGCGAAGGCGCGCAGCCCGCCGGACCCGGCCCGGAACTGGAACGCGGTGCCGAGGGGAATGGTCAGGCAGACCCCCGGCTCCAGCACCGTGACCTCCTCCCTGCCGTACTGACGCCTCCACATCTCGCCGGCTCCGGCAGCGATGAACCAGATCTCTTCGACATTGGCGTGCGACACGGCTTTGGAGACCTGCTGCGGTCCGAGCTCGAACTGCGCCGAGCTCGCCGTTCCGGGCAGGGAACACAGGGGCCGGACGGTGGCGCCGTCCGGCGCGGTGACCTCGATCGCGTCGGCGATCCGTAACGTTCCGAAGTCGGCTGCCATGCCGCCAGCGTACGGACATCGTCACACAGAGCGAAGAGGGCGCGATGAGATCCGGCTACATTCTTGAACATTCAACCAGCCGGGGACTAGAGTGAACTCCGATCTTCTTGAACATTCAAGATTTTCGCCCTCCCCCACGTATGCATCCGCATGCCTTCCCCCCTGAAGGAGTCGCCGTGAAGTCCACCCGAAAGGCCTGGGCCGCAGCCATAGCCCTCGGCGTCGTCGCCGCGAGCGGAGCCGGCGTCGCCGCTGCCGCTCCCTCCGCCTCCCCCGTCTCGCCGGGCACGAGCGAGGACCAGCAGCTGCAGAAGCTGTACAAGGACGCCCTGGCCGAGGGCGGACGCCTGGTCGTCTACGCCGGCGGCGACAAGCCGGGCCAGGCCGACTACCTCAAGAACGCGTTCCTCAAGCAGTTCCCCGAGATGAAGGTCGACACCGTCGTCGACTTCAGCAAGAACCACGACGCGCGCCTCGACAACCAGATAGCCGAGCACAAGGTCGTGGCCGACGTCGTCCACCTGCAGACCCTCGACGACTTCCCGCGCTGGAAGAAGGAGGGCGCGCTCGAGCAGTACAAGCCCGTCGGCTGGAACAAGGTCTACGACAAGATCAAGGACAAGGACGGCTACTACACCGGCCTGTTCTTCATCGGCTTCGCCAACGTCACCGCCACCACCCTCGGCGACAACGCGCCCGTCGAGGCCCAGGACTTCCTCAAGCCCGAGTTCAAGGACAAGCTCGTCTTCACGTACCCGAACGACGACGACGCCGTCCTCTACTACTTCAAGCAGCTCACCGACAAGTACGGCTTCGACTACCTGAAGAAGCTGCGCGCCCAGAACCCCAAGTTCGTGCGCGGCACCGCCGACGCCTCCGCCCAGGTCGGCAAGGACGGCTACGTGGCGAACTTCGGCAGCTCGGGCAGCTCCAGCGGCCTGTCGAAGACGAGCGTCCCGGAGAAGTCGCCGTGGGTGGCCTGGCCGCAGACCGGCGCCATCCTCAAGGACGCCCCGCACAAGGCGGCCGCGAAGCTGTACCTGAGCTGGATCCTGTCGAAGCAGTACCAGCAGAACTCCTACGGCTGGAGCGCCCGTACCGACGTCGCCGCCCCGGCCGGCCGCAAGGGCATCTTCGACTACGACAACATGAACCCGCTGGGCCTCGGCCGGTTCATGAGCGACCGCGCCGCTCTCGACCGCTACAAGGCCCGCGTCAGCCTCTACGTCGGTGACGTCAAGGGCGCGAACCCCGCCGACCCCCAGGGCAAGCTCGGCCTGTACCCGGTCGACCAGAACGGCACTCAGGGCTAGCCCGGGTGCGGCCGCCTGCCGGCACGGTTGGCCTCAGTACGTCCCGTGGATGCAAAAGGGCTGACCGGACGGGTCGAGCAGCACCGTCCAGTGTTTTCCCCCGGGCTGGTGGTCCGGCTTGGTGGCCCCCATCTCCAGCAGCCGCTTCTCCGCCGCCGCCACGTCGGGGAAGGAGAAGTCCATGTGGAAGGGCAGCTCCTCCTCGGGCCAGGAGGGCGCCTGGAACGACTCGGACGTGTAGAAGAGGTACATCGCCCCCTTCACGTGGAAGGCGAAGGCGACGTCGTCGCCGCTGCCGTCCGGGTACGTCCGGGACACCTTCGTGCCGAGGGCGGTGGCGTAGAAGTCGGCGAGCTGCCGCCCGTCCCGGGCCCACATGGCGTGGCACATGATCTTCCCGGACAGGCCGGCCCCGGTGTCGTTGCGGCCGTGGCCGTGGCCGTGGCTGATGTCAGTCATGGGAACGTCTCCTTGCGTACGGGTCAGCGGACGACCTTGATGCCGAAGTGGCCGCCGAACTGCTGACCCAGCCCGAAGCCGATGGCGGAGTGCATGTGCGCGTACATCTCCATGCCGCGCGCGCAGACGAGGGGGCCGAGGTCGAGGACGTCGGACCAGCCGTACGCCTTGAGCAACTCGGTGGCCTGCTGCTTGGCGTCGGCGTCGCCGCCCGCGACGAACATGGTGTGGTCCCCGCCGCCGACGCTGCCCGGATCGACCACGGTGGTCTGCTCCTGGGTGACGAAGGACTTCACGACCTTGGTGCGCGGCAGGGCGCGCTGGATCTGCTCGCCGAGGCTGTCGGTGTCCACCGGCTCCAGCTTCGGCATGATGCCCCACGGCGTCGGCCAGGGATGCTCCGGAGTGTGCTGGTAGACGAACGGAACCGCGTAGTCGATCAGCGTCTTGCCCGCCAGCTGGTCGGCGATGGCGGAGAGCGCCGCCACGGCGTTGTGGCCGTCGATGCCGTTGATCACCAGGCCGTCGGAGGCGGCCGCGGCGTCACCGAAGGTGTGCAGCGCGATGCCGGGGTGCTCGGCGAGGAAGTCCTTGAAGGGCGGGGTGCCCATCATGTCGGGCTCCGTACGGGCCAGCGTCGCCTCCGGGTCGCGGGTGCCGACGTGCACCTCGTGACCGAGCGCGGCGAGCTTGGCGATGTGGGCGCGGGCGCCGCCACCGGTACCGAGAACAGCAATTTTCATGGAGAACCTCCCGTTTTGCTCCGTGCGGATGTCTCCACCGTAGGGTCCTTTCAGGACAGGGGGTGTCCTTTGACACCGGCATCATGGAATTCATGACGAGCGACATGACCGCCCGCATGCTGCGGCTGCTGTCCCTGCTGCAGACCCGCCGGGAGTGGTCCGGCGCCGATCTCGCCGAGCGCCTGGAGGTGACGGTCCGCACCGTCCGCCGCGACATCGACCGGCTGCGCGAGCTGGGCTATCCCGTGGACAGCACCCGCGGCCACGCCGGCGGCTACCGTCTGGCGCCCGGCACCGACCTGCCGCCCCTCCTCCTCGACGACTCCGAGGCCGTCGCCATCGCCGTGGCCCTGCGCACCGCCACCGGCAGTGGCCTGTCCGGCATCGAGGAGAGCGCCCTGCGGGCCCTGGCCAAGCTCGAACAGGTCCTCCCCCGCCGTCTGCGCGGCCAGGTCGCCGCCCTCCAGGCCTCTCTCGCGGGCATCGCCTGGGAGGAGCGGGGGCCGCGGGCCGACCCGGCCCTCCTGGCCGGCCTCGCCGTCGCCTGCCGCGACCACGAGGTCGTCACCTTCGGCTACACCACACGCCAGGGCACCACCGCGCCCCGCCGG
>NZ_JBPQTW010000152.1:0-16643 GCF_051386535.1 Streptomyces sp. URMC 127 | reverse complement strand
GTGTGTGGTTGTTCGCCGTTGCGGCGGTGCCGAAACCACCCCAGGCCAGCCCGGCACCGCCGACCCCCGCCGCGAGGGCTGATCACCGCCGCGGCGGACAAAAACTCCGGGGCGGCGCCCCGGAAACACCCCCGCCGCCCGTGGAAACCGGGCCCACCCCCGCGGAGCCCGGCCGGCAGGGCCGCAGGCCCCGAAACACCCCCCGCCGCAACGGCGAACAACCACACACCACCAACCCGGCGGTGCCGAAACCACCTCAAGGACGGTCCGGCACCGCCGACCCCCGCCGCGGCGGATAAGGGCTCCGCGCCGGGCTACCGCGCCCGTTCCGCCCTCCGCAGGAGGACCGCCGCGGTGAGGCCGCCCGCCAGGACCGCCGCCGCGCCGACCAGCTGACTGCTGTGGACGCCCGTGGCGAACGCGTCGGCGATCGCCGCACGCTCCCCGTCCGTACGGGCCTCGGCCAGCGCCGCCGGCAGCGACCCCGCCCCCGCGGCCACCGCCGGCAGCAGCGCCGCGAAGCGCGAGTTGAGGACGGCGCCCAGCACCGCGACGCCCAGCCCGTTGCCGCACTCCTGGAGCGTGCCGTTCACGCCGGCGCCGACACCCGCCTTCTCCGGCGGGATCGCGGACATGATCGCCGTAGCCATGGCGGGCATGGACAGCGCGATGCCGATGCCCATCAGCACGAGCCCGAAGAGCATCCCGCCGTACCCGTCGGCGCCCAGCACCGCGATCGCCGCGAGCCCCGCCGCGAGCAGCCCCATGCCGCCGGCGATGGCGACGGGCGTGCCGACCTTCGGCAGGAGCCGCGCGCCGACCCCGGTCAGGTTGAGGACGACGATGACGAGCGCCAGCGGCGACATCCGCAGACCGGTCTCCAGCGGGTCGTAGCCGAGGACGAGTTGCAGGTGCTGGGTGAGGAGGAAGAAGGACCCGCCCATGCCGAAGGCGACCAGGATGGACCCGGAGACCGCGCCGACGAAGCGCCGGTTGCGGAAGAAGGCCATGTCGAGCATGGGGTAGGGCGCCCGCCGCTCCCACACCGCGAACGCGGCCAGCACCACCACGCCGACGCCCGCGGAGACCTGCACCCGCGCGGACGTCCAGCCGTGCCCCGGCCCGGAGATGATCGCGAAGGTGACCCCGGTCATGCCGATCGTGGACAGCAGCGCACCGAGCAGGTCGGGCCGCTCACCGGCCGGGTTCTTGGACTCCGGCACCCACTTGAGGACGGCCAGCAGCCCGAGCAGCGCCACCGGCAGGTTGATCAGGAAGATCGAGCCCCACCAGAAGTGGTTGAGGAGCGCGCCGCCGATCAGCGGCCCGGCGGCGAAGCCCAGCGAGCCCACCGCGCCCCACAGCCCGATCGCCTTCGTCCGCTCGGCCTCGTCGAAGACCTGGACGACGACGGCGAGGGTCGTGGTCATCAGCAGCGCACCGCCGACGCCCATGCCGGCCCGCGCGGCGATCAGCTGCCCGGTCGTCTCGGACAGGGCACCGCCGAGGGAGCCGATCCCGAAGAGCGCGAGCCCGGCGGCGAGCAGCTTCTTGCGGCCGTAGCGGTCGGCGGCGCTGCCCGCGGTGAGCAGCAGTCCGGCCTGGACCAGCGAGTACGCGTTGATCATCCACTGGACATCGGACGTCGCGGCGCCCATCTCCTCGGTGAGGGAGGGGATCGCGACGGTCAGCACGGTGTTGTCGAGCAGCACGGTGAGCTGGGCGAGGCAGATCACGCCGAGCACCAGCCAGCGCGTGGGATTGCGCTGCGGCAGCTCCTCCGCAGCGCTCGGTGATTCCTTGGTCGGCGCGGTCATGCGAGATCCCCCTTGTACGGTGTACGAGTCCGTGTCGTCGTACACCGTACAAGAGCTCCTCTACGCCGTACAAGCGGGTTTTCTACGAGACCTCCACCGGCCGCGGCAGCGCGCTCGCGGGAGGCACACCGCACGGTGACCGGCGTCCCCGTCGGCGTGGGCGCTCGCGACTCGCGTCGGCGACGAACTGCCGCACCCGCGCCCCGCGCCCCAGTCCCCTGACGTACCGTCAGCGTCGAACCCTCGTGCCCCAGCATGCGGTTGAGCGCGCCGCACCGACCTGCCCGTCCTCGGTCCGCGGATCGGCCTCGGCCTCCGGCACCCGCTCGTGCAGCGCACTTGGCCCTCGTGCAGGGGGAGTTCGGAGACCTTCGTCGCCGTCGCCGCCACCCTCGCGGCTCGCCGCGCCGCGGGTCCGGCGGAGCGGGGCAGGCGCAGCCGGGCGGGTGGCGCCGGCTCACGCCGGCGAGGCCGGCTTGATGAGGTAGCCGGCGCCCCGCCGCGTGTGGATCATCGGCTCCCGCCCGGCGTCGATCTTCCGCCGCAGGTACGAGATGTACAGCTCGACGACGTTGGCCCGGCCGCCGAAGTCGTACGACCAGACCCGGTCGAGGATCTGCGGCTTGCTGAGGACCCGGCGCGGGTTGCGCATGAGGAAGCGCAGGAGCTCGAACTCGGTCGCGGTGAGGTGGATGCCGGTGCCGCCGCGCGAGACCTCGTGGCTGTCCTCGTCCAGGACGAGGTCGCCCACGGTGAGGACGGAGCGGGGGCGCGGCGCGACGGCGCGGGCCCGGCGCAGCAGCCCGCGCAGCCGGGCGACGACCTCCTCCAGGCCGAACGGCTTGGTCACGTAGTCGTCGCCACCTGCGGTGAGCCCGGCGATGCGGTCCTTGCCGGAGTCCTTGCCGGAGTCCTTGCCGGTGAGGAAGAGCACCGGCACGCCGGGGCGTTCGCGGCGCAGCCGGCCCAGCACGGTCAGCCCGTCCAGGTCGGGCAGCGTCACGTCCAGGACGACGGCGTCCGGCGCGAAGTCCCGCGCGACCCGCACGGCCTCGGCGCCGCCCGCGGCGGACCGCACCTCCCAGCCCTCGTAGCGGAGGGCGAGGCAGAGCAGCTCGGCAAGCGACGCCTCGTCGTCCACGACGAGGACGCGAACAGGGCCGCCGTCCTCACGCAGGAGAGGAGCGGCGGCTGTGGAGGAGGAAGCGGCTGGGGAGAGGAAGGGGTCGGCCGTCATGGTGACGAGGGTGCGAGCGGCGCGTGAGAGGCAGCTTTCGGCTCCCTGTGATTCTCCTGAGAATCCCGCCCGGCCGTGAGCGCGACCGGAACCCTCCGGATCCCTCCAGAGCCCAGTCCTCCGGACGCGCCGGAATACGCCGCAGGCCCGGTACCTGAGGTACCGGGCCTGCGGTCTTAGTAGCGGGGACAGGATTTGAACCTGCGACCTCTGGGTTATGAGCCCAGCGAGCTACCGAGCTGCTCCACCCCGCGACGGTCGGGAGTCCGAAGACTTCCGGCTGTGCGCTCGGCAGGATTCGAACCTGCAACCTCTTGATCCGTAGTCAAGTGCTCTATCCGTTAAGCTACGAGCGCTCGGCTTCCCGGCGTTTTCTTGCCGGTCGGCGTTGCGTGGACAACATTACATGAACTCCGCCGCCACGCGAAATCCATTCCCCATACGACCTCTGACCTGCGGAAACGACATTCGGAGGCCCCTGGTGGACGATCGGGACGAACGATCGGGACGAACATCGGGACGGCCGTCCGGGAGAGGCGATCGGGGGACGACCGGAGGAGCAGCCGCTACCGGAGGAGCAGCCACCCGCCCCGTCCACCCGCTGCCCCCACCACCCGCAAACGCGAAAGCCCCGGTCGTCTCGGGGACGACCGGGGCTCACCGGTGCTGCGGAGGCGGAGGGATTTGAACCCTCGATGGGCTTTAAGGCCCAAACCGCATTAGCAGTGCGGCGCCATAGACCGGACTAGGCGACGCCTCCAGCCCACCCGTACGCATACGAGTGGTGCGATGCAGATGATGGCACAGTCTCCTGCCCGCTCACCAATCGCACCCCTACGGTACCGGGCTTTCACCGGGCGGGGCAAAGACGTTTTCCGGAGCGCAACGCGTTGCCGCCCGGCGCGTTAGAAGGGTGAAGGGATCGGCCGGGCCCTGCGCGCCCCCGGTCCGCCTCGCCTGCCCCCGGGAGTCACGCATGCCGCTCCGCCGTATCGCCCTCGCCGCCGTCGCTCTGGCCCCGGCGGCCCTGCTCGCCGTCCCCTCCGTCTCAGCCGCCGCACCGGCCTCCGGGCTCCCCATGCCTCCGTCGAACCCCGAGGGCTTCGATCACCTCACCGTGACCGTCAGCCACAACGGCAGATTCGACGGCAGCGAGACCTCCACCTATCTCTACTGCCATCCGGACGGCGGCACCCACCCGCGCGCCCGGGAGGCGTGCCGCCAGATCGACGGCCAGACCACCTGGGGCAAGGACCCCTTCGCCCCCGTCGCCGAGGGCGCGGTCTGCACGATGATCTACGGCGGCCCGCAGCGGGCGCGCGTCACCGGCCAGTGGGCCGGCCGCCCCGTGCGGGCCGAGTTCAAGCGGACGAACGGCTGCGAGATCGACCGCTGGGAGAAGTTCTCCCGCCTGCTCGGCACCCCGGTGCGGGGCTGGCCGGGGATCCGCTGACCGCCCGCCGGCACCGCGTCCGGCACGCCGGCCGGCCCCCTGCCGACCGGCCGCAGGCCGCCTGCCGGCCGACCGCTATGTCCACCACTATGTCCACCACAAGGTCTGACACATAAGACATGTCGGGCCTGCGGCAGACGCCCCACGGCGCCCGTACGGCGCGCCTCGCCGCACGTCTCGTCCGCCGCCGCGCCCGCCCCGGCAGCCCGTAGACTGCGCTCCAGTGACACGCCACGGCGCGGCGGCCAGCCCGCCCGGCGCGGTCTGCAAGATGCGGTAACCAGGGAGGAAGCGTCGTCGTGAGCAGCAGGCCATCCCGAGGCGCTGCTCGCCTCGCAGCCATACTCGACGCCCTCCCCGACGCCCTGTTGCTCGTCAACTGCAACGGCACGGTCGTCAACGCCAACCACATAGCGCTGGAGACCTTCGAGGTCCCCGGCACGGGCCTGGTCGGCCGCGGACTGCTCTCCCTGCTGCCCGACTTCGACTCGCGGCGCATCCCCGGTTCGATCCGTCCTCCGGACGGCGACGCCCGCACCAAGCCCACGCGCATGATCGCCCGGCGCACCGACGGCTCGCAGTTCCCCGTCGAGGTGACGAGCGCGAACCTGGAGGACGGCCGCACCCCGTACGCCGACCACCAGCCCTACACCGGCGACGAACTCCTCATGATCGTCGTCCGTGACCTCACGGGCACGCTCGACACCGAGGCCGAACTCGCCCGGCAGCAGCGGCAGACCGAGATGATCCTGCGCGCCGCCGCCGAGGGCGTCGTCGGCGTCGACACCGCGGGCAAGATCGTGCTGCTCAACCCCTCCGCCGCGCAGATCCTCGGCTACCGCGCCAGCGATCTCGGCGGGAAGGAGCTGCACCCGCTGATCCACCACTCCCGGCCGGACGGCACGCCGTTCCCGTACGAGGAGTCCCCGGTCTGCGACACGCTGCGCTCGGGGCGCAAGCACCGCGTGCGCGGGCAGGTGCTGTGGGCCAAGGACGGCCGGGCGGTCCCGGTCGACCTCACCACGGCCCCCGTGCGCGACGGCGACCAGCTCGTCGGCGCCGTGATGACCTTCACCGACCGCCGCCCGTACGACGCGCTCGCCGCGCGCCACGCCCAGCTGCAGGCCGTCCTGAAGGAGTCGCTGCGCGGCCCCCTGGAGCAACTGCGCGCCGAGCTCGGGACCCTGGCCGCCGACCCGGCCGGCCAGCTGTGGCCCGAGGCCAACCAGATCCTGCACCACCTCTCCGCCGGGTACGCCCGGATGACCACCCTCGTCGACAACGTCCTCGCCTACCAGCAGCTGGACGCCGGCGAGGCCAAGCTGGAGCGGGAGACGGTCGCGCTCGACGAGGTCGTGGCCGCGGGCGTCGAGGGCGCGGTCGAGCTGATCGGGCCCGGGCGGGCGCAGTTCGCGGTGCACGCGCCCGCGATCGAGGCCGAGGTCGACGCGGAGCGGTTCGCGCAGGCGCTGGCCCACCTGATCGCGGACGTCGCCGGCGTCGACGCCACGGGCAACGCCCCCGCGGGCGGCGCGCCCTCCGGCGACTCCACGATCGTCGTGGCGGCGGCGCAGCGCGGCGAAGTCGTACGGATCGAGGTGCGGGGGCCCTACGCGGGCGGCGATCCCGTCCACGAGCCGATCGTGCGCGGCATCGTGCGCGCGCACGGCGGCGTGCTGCAGACACACGACGTGCCGGGCGCGTCCGGCGGCAGCGCGTACGTCCTGGAGGTGCCCGTCTCCGCGAAAGGCGGGCCGGTGAGCCCCGCCGCCACGGAGCGGCGGTCCGCCACGGACACCATGAACGCCACGACCGTCATGCCGGTGCCGTCCCAGCGGGCGCGCGGCACGGCGGAGGCGGGCGGGGGTGCCGCTCCGGCCGCCGGTTCGGCTGCTCCCCCGGCTGTTGGTTCGGCTGCTGGTTCGGCTCGCGCTGCCGGTCCGGCTCCGGCTGGCCCGGTTCCGGCTGGTCCGGCCGGCGTCGGGGCGCAGGGTGGCGGGCGGCGGGCGCGTCGCGGGGTGGACGGCGAGACTCCGGGTGACGGTGGCGCGGCACAGCAGTCCGTGCAGACCGCGCAGACCGCGCAGGCCCCCCAGTCCCCTCAGGCCCCCCAGCAGTCCCCTCAGCAGAGCGATGACACGCCGCCCACGGGGCGGCGGCGCGCCAAGCCGCGCACCGACGAGGAAGCCGTGCCGACTGACGGCGAGGGCGTGCCCGGGGCGCGCTCCAACCGCCACGGGCGGGGCGGTGCGGCGGATGCCGCCGCGGGCCCTGGTGGCGACGGCGACGCGAGCGGGCTCGTACCGCCGCAGGCCCAGGGCGCACCGGCCGGCCCCACGGGCCGACGTGCGCGCCGCGAGCAGCAGCCGCAGCAGCAGGCATCGCCGCAGGCGGAGGGCGCGCCGCGGACGGCGTTCGCGCTGCCGCCCGCCGAAGCGGACCGCACTCCGGAGTCCGCCCCGGCGGCGGCCCCGACGGGCCGTCGTGCCCGGCGGGCCCTCACGGATTCACCGGAGCGCCCGATTCCGGGCCAGTCCACGGGAGAGCCCGCGGGGCCGCGGACGGCGTTCGCCCTGCCGCCCGCGGAGGCGGACCGCCCGCAGGGCGCGGGCGCGGCCCCGGCGGCGACCGGCCTGCCCGGCGCCCCGCGCAAGCCCGCGGACGACGAGGCCCCGGCGGGTGCGGTGCACGCGCACCCGGAGCGGGGTGAAGCGGGACGGTTCGCGGCCGCGGCCGGCCCGGCGCCGTTCCCGGGCGCCGAGGGCGTACGGGGCGGCCCCGCGCCCACGCCTGCCGGAACCCCTCACCCGGGCCAGGGCGGCACTTCCGCGTTCCTCGGCCAGGACGCCCCGGCAGCGGGCGGACCGCGCCCCGGGGCGGCGCCCGCGCCGTTCCCCGGACTCCCCGGACAGGCCTCCGGGCCGAATGCCCGGAACGAGGCACCGCCGGCCTTCCCCGCCCAGGGCGGCGAGCCCGTACCCGCGAGCGCCGGGAACCGCCCGGCCCCGCACCCGGGCCAGGGCGGCACCTCGGCCTTCCTCGGCCAGGGCACCCCGGCAGCGGGCGGACCCCGGCCCGGGGCGGCGCCCGCGCCGTTCCCCGGACAGGACGCCCCGGCCGCTTCCGGCGCCGGCCACAGCGGGCAGCCGGCCCCGCGGGCGCCGTTCCCGGGTCAGCACGGCCCCTCGCCCGTCACGCCCGTCAGCCAGCACGGCCCCGCGCCCGTGGGCGGCGGCGGTGGCACGTCCGCCTTCCTCGGCCAGGACGCCCCGGCCGCCCCCGGCGCCGCGGCGGCTCCCGCGCCCGGCCCCGACGCGCCCGCGCCCGCCGCGCCGGGTGCCGCCCCGCAGGCCGGTGCCCCGAGCGGTCCGTCCCCGTACCCGGGTGGCGTGCCCGCGGCGGCCGCGCCCGAGGGCGAGAGTGCCCGCCCCGCGCCGGGCGGCACGGGCGCCCCTGCCGACCAGACCGCCGCAGGCGTTCCCGCCCCGACGGGCCGCCGCCGGGCCCGCCGCCCGCTCGCCGAGGAGCCGGGCGCGGCAGCGGCGCAGGGCGGTTCGGACACGTCCGGGCGGCCGATCAGCGTGCGCGCGCTGGGCCAGGCCGCGCCGTTCGCCCAGCCCGGCCAGGAGCCGGCGCCGGCCGGCGGTTCGGGCCGTCGCCGGCGGCTCGGCAACCCGGCCGAGGGCGACCGCGAGCGCACCCCGCAGCAGGAGCCGGACCAGGCGCACGCCCAGACGCAGGCGCAGGCACCGCGCGCGGCCGCCGCGGCCCCGTCGGCCCCCTCCGCGGTGCCGTCGCGTCCGCCGCTGCTCGACGCCCAGGAGGGCCGGGCCTTCGCCATAGGAGCACCGGACGAGGGTTCGGAAGGGCCGGAGCCCCTCGACGGCCCCAACAGCGCGGTCGAGGTGATGAACGCCCCGCGCCGCCCGATGGACGACGAGCTGCCCCCCGAGCCGCTCGACAACCCGCGCCGGCTCCTCGTATGGCCCGCCCCGGACCCGTCCACGGAGGCGGCGCTGACCGAGCGCGGCTACCGCCCGGTGCTCGTGCGCTCGCGCGAGGAGGTCGACGCGCAGACGGCGGCCTACCCGGCGGCGCTGTTCGTGGACCCGCTGACCGGACCGATCACCCGCACCGCGCTGCAGTCGCTGCGCGAAGCGGCCGTCTCGGCCGAGGTCCCGGTGCTGGTGACGGCCGGGCTCGGGCAGGCGACGCGCGAGGCGGCCTACGGCGCGGACCCGGCGGTCCTGCTGAAGGCGCTGGCGCCGCGCGACAGCGAGATGCACCCGCCCCGCGTGCTCCTGATCGAGGAACACGAGCCGGTCGCGGACGCGCTGACGGCGACTCTGGAGCAGCGCGGCATGCAGGTGGCGCGCGCGGCGACGGACGCCGAGGCGGTGACGCTCGCGACGCAGGTGCCGCCGAACCTGGTGGTGATGGACCTGATGCAGGTGCGCCGCCGGCGCGCGGGCATCGTCGACTGGCTCCGCGGCAACGGCCTCCTCAAGCGCACCCCGCTGGTCGTCTACACCTCGGCCGGAATCGTCGACCCGACCCAGTTCTCACGCCTGGCCTCCGGGGAGACGGTGCTGTTCCTGGCGGAACGCTCGACCAGCGCGGAGGTACAGGGCCGGATCGTGGACTTGCTGTCGAAGGTTGGAACGGACTGAGGCGAGCGGGCCGGTAGTGGCAGCCTGAGCGGCCGGCAGGCGGGGCGACGGGCTGCAGGTCAACGGGCCTGCAGGTCCAAAGGCCTACGGGTCGACACGCCTGCGGGTCGACCGGCCTGCGGGGCCGCGGGCCGACCCTCCGCCTCCCGGGTCAGCCCTCGGCTGCGACCGATCCCGCCTCCTCGGTCGTCCCGTCCTCCCCGACCGGATCCCCGACCGGCCGGGTGATCCGCGCTGCCGCCGTCCGCACGGACTCCCTCAGACCGGACAGGTCGTCCTCCGTGCCGCCGACGAGCAGCCTGCGGAACTGGGGAACGGCCGTGGCCCACCCGGCCAGCGCGCTGATCATGAAGAGCAGGTGCCGCGGCGGCAGCCCCTTGTCGACGCGCCCCTTCTCCTGCGCGGCGGCGAAGGCCGCGGCCTTGGCGTCGTAGCGGTCGCGCCGCTCCGCCTCGTGCGGGATCTCACCGTTCCCGTACTCCAGGCCCTCCCACAGGAGCAGCCGCACCAGCTCGGGGTGGGCCCGGTGGTACGCCATGAGGCGGTCGACATAGCAGTCGGGGTCGTCGGCATCCACGGGCACGGCGGAGGCGAGCTCCAGCAACGCCTGCTGGAGGACCTGCGAGAAGAGCTCCGCCTTGTCGCCGAAGTAGGCGTAGATGAGCTGCTTGTTCGCCTTCGCCTCGCGGGCGATGCGGTCGACGCGCGCACCGGCGATGCCGTGCGCCGCGAACTCGGCGGTGGCCGCGGCGAAGATGCGCGCCTTGGTGGCCTCGGGATCCCTCACTGCTGCCATGCACCCAGCGTAACCAACTATTCGGTTGACAGCACGTTCTGTTTCACGTGAAACTTGCAACCAACCAGTTGGTTACAGCACTGCCAGGGGGACCCGCCACTCATGCCGACACCCACACGCACGCCCGCACCCGTAGACGCCGTTGACGACGCCATAGGCGCCCCGGGCACCAAAGACGCCGCAGTCGCGGGCTGGATCGCCTCCGTGGCCCAGCTCGGCTACGCCGTCGGCCTGCTGGTCTTCGCCCCGCTCGGCGACACGGCCGACCGCCGCCGGCTCGTGGCCGTGCTCTCCGCGGTGGCCGGCGCGGCCCTCGTCGCGGCCACGGTCGCGCCCGGCCTGCCCGGACTGGCCGCGGCCGTCCTCGTGGCCTGCGCCGCGACGGTCGTCCCGCAGCTGCTCGTGCCGCTCGTCGCCGAGCGGGCGCCCGCCGACCGCCGCGGGCGGCACGTGTCAGTGGTCGTGGCGGGGCTGTTCACGGGCATCGTCGCGGCCCGCGTCCTCGGCTCGGTCGCCGGTCAGGCGTACGGCTGGCGCGCCGTCTTCCTCGGCGCTGCCGCACTGACCGTCGCCATCGGCCTGCTGACCGCCCTGCTCCTGCCCGCCGAGACCCGCCCGCGCCGCGCCTCCCGGCCGCTCAAGGCCATCGCCGCGCTGCCGGGCGTGCTGCGCGGCTCCGCCGACCTGCGCGCGGCGTGCCTGCGCCAGGCCGGGCTGTTCGGGGCCTGGAGCTCCCTGTGGACGTCGCTCGCGCTGCTGCTCACCGGGGACGAACCGTTCCACCTGTCGACCGCGTCCGCCGGCCTCTTCGGCCTGTTCGGCCTCGTGTCGACCGCCGTCGCCCCCGTGTCCGGCGCGCTCATCGACCGCTTCGGCGCGCCACGGCTCGTCACCGCGGCGTACGCGCTCACGGTCGTCTCGCTGCCGCTGTTCTGGCTGGGCGGACACCGGCTGTGGGCGCTGTGCGCGGGGGCCGTGTTCATCCACGCCGGACTGATGGCAGGTCAGGTCGCCAACCAGACCCGCGCACTGGCCTCGACCGGCACCCCGGCCATGGCCAACACCGCCTACGTCGTCACGGCGTTCGCCGGCGGTGCGGGCGCGTCCGCCCTCGCGGGCTCCGCGTACGCCCACTGGGGCTGGAACGGCGTCTGCGCCATCGCCGCCGCGGCGGTCGCCCTCGGCTGGGCGGGCGGCGCACTCATCAGCCGCCGCACCCGCGGCTGACGGCGCGACGCGCACGCCCGCTCAACCCCTGGGAACGCCCCCGAGCGGCACGTAACACGTAAGGAGCCCGGTCCCACGGGACCGGGCTCAGGGCAGGGCGCCCGACTGCGGAGGGCCGGTGGCCAGGGCCTCCCGGCGCGGAAGGCAACCGGCCAGGCCGGACTGCCTGCCGCCCGGCCCCGGCTCCCGGCCAGGGCTCACGCCCCCAGCACGGTGACTTCCAGCTCGCCGTCCGCGTACTGCTTGCGCAGCACCTTCTTGTCGAACTTGCCGACCGACGTCTTCGGTACGGTCACGACCGACGCCCACCGTTCGGGCAGCTGCCAGCGGGCGACCCGCTCGCCGAGGAACGCGCGCAGCGCGGCGTAGTCCGCTGACCTGCCGTCCTTGAGGACGACGGTGGCGAGGGGGCGCTCGCCCCACTTCTCGTCGGGGACGGCCACGACGGCCGCCTCGGCAACATCCGGGTGGGCCATCAGGTGGTTCTCCAGCTCGACGGAGGAGATCCACTCACCGCCGGACTTGATCACATCCTTGGCGCGGTCGGTGAGGGTGAGGAAGCCGTCGGCGGTGATCGTGCCGACGTCGCCCGTGCGCAGCCAGCCGTCCGGGCTGAACTTGTCCTCGGGGCGGAGCGGTTCGCCCGCGGCGCCGCCGTAGTACGCGCCCGCGATCCACGGCCCGCGTACCTCCAGCTCGCCGGCCGACTTGCCGTCCCAGGGCAGGATCTCCCCGCCGGGGCCGGCGAGCCGGGCCTCGACGGAGGAGGGCAGGCGGCCCTGCGTGACGCGGTACGGCCACTCCTCCTCTTCGCTCAGGCCGGCCGGCGGGTAGGCGACGGAGCCCAGCGGCGAGGTCTCCGTCATGCCCCAGGCCTGCACGATCCGTACGCCGTGGCGCTCGTAGAAGCCCTGCATCATCGCGGGCGGGGCGGCCGAGCCGCCGCTGATGACCGTGCGCAGTGAGGACAGGTCGCGCGGCCGCGCGTCGAGCTCGGCGAGCAGCCCCGCCCAGATGGTGGGGACGCCGGCGGAGACCGTGGGCCGCTCGGAGGCGATCATCTCGGCGAGCGGCGCGGGCTGCAGGAAGCGGTCGGGCATCAGCAGGGACGTACCGGCCATGAAGGCGGCGTGCGGCAGGCCCCAGGCGTTGACGTGGAACATCGGCACGACGGGCAGGCAGGTGTCGGCGGGCGTCAGGCCGAACGCCGCCGCGGCGTTGACCTCCATCGCGTGGAGGTAGACCGAACGGTGGCTGTAGAGCACGCCCTTGGGCTCGCCGGTGGTGCCGGAGGTGTAGCAGAGGGCGGCGGCCTGCCGCTCGTCCAGCTGCGGCCAGTCGTAGCCGGAGACGGGGCGGCCCGCGAGCAGTTCCTCGTACTCGTGCACGCGCGGGCGGCAGCCCTCCAGCACGGAGCGGTCGCCGGGGCCGGAGACGATCACGTGCTCGACGGTGGGGAGGTGCGGCAGGAGCGGCGCGAGCAGCGGCAGCAGCGAGCCGTTGACGAGGACCACGCGGTCGGCGGCGTGGTTGACGATGTAGACGAGCTGCTCGACGGGCAGCCGCAGGTTCAGCGTGTGCAGGACGGCGCCCATGGAGGGGATCGCGAGATACGCCTCCAGGTGATCGCTGTTGTTCCACATGAGGGTGGCGATCCGCTGGTCGCCGGTCACCCCGAGCTCGTCGCGCAGGGCGTGGGCCAGCTGCACGGACCGCTCCGCGACCTCCCGGAAGCTGCGCCGCAGCGGCTCTCCGTCCCCGGTCCAGGTGGTCACCGTGGCGCCCCCGTGCACGAGCGCGCCATGGGCGAGGATGCGCGTGACTGTGAGCGGTACGTCCTGCATCGTGCTCAGCACCGGGGCCCTCCCGAAGACCTGGTACGGCGTGTGTCGTCCGCTGATTGTGCTGGGGTATCTCGCGGTAAGTCACTACCCCGGGCCTGCCCGGACGACGTGATCGGGACAACGCGGGGCGGTGCCCCCGGGGCCCGCCGGCTGCGGAAATCCCTGCCGGGCAATTAGTCATATTTCCCGCAACGTCAACGATGCGAGCGCGCGGATGTACCCGCGAACGGGTGAATTCCTCGATGACCCGAAGAGTGGAAAACCTATCGGCGCAGGCCCGGAAAACAGCCCGTGAGCCCCTGCGGAAACACCCGTCAACGACGCCGGGAACTGCCCCGGTACGACGGGGGGCCACCGCTGTACCGGCCATAGCCTGAACGCCCCGCGGCCTCTTCAAAAACTCGCGGGGAATCCGCATCCCCAACCCAGGAGATTGACATGACCACGAACGATGACCCCCCTGCTCAGGGGCCGGGTGCCGACATCGTGCGCACCCGGGAGCCGAGGCTCCGCCCCGGCGGCCAGGGCCTCGACCGGGCGATGACGAAGCTCGCCGCAACCGTCATCTTCGTCTCGCTGATCCACAGCTCCAAGATGGAGCCCCATGCGGCGGGCCTGCTGACCGTGGAGATCGTGACCAGCATCTGCCTGATCCACTCCGCCGGACCCGCCGTGCGGACCGGTGGAACGAAGGCCAAGCAATTGCTGCGCACAATCACCAGCTAGCCGCCCTCCCTATTGATCATATCGTCGTCGCCTCTGTTCGAGCCGGACATCCGATCCGGTTCGAACGGAGGCACATCCATGCGCAAATATGGAGTATCCCCGCCGGGTGAACGACATGGTGGCAGCAAAGGCAGCGGCGCGCGAGCAACGATCCACCCATTCGAGGGAAGTGTGACGAGTACGCCACCCTTCGCCACCCTTCGCCATGCTGCGCCATGGTCCTGGACCGTACTCAGCCGTGCCCGGGACCGACCGGCCCGCTCCCCTACGCCGCGCAGGCCAGCTCCGGGTCCTCGCGGAGCTTCCCGAGCGCCCGGGAGACGGCGCTCTTGACCGTGCCGACGGACACGCCGAGCAGCTCGGCCGTCTGCACCTCGGTGAGGTCCTCGTAATACCTGAGGACGACCATGGCCCGCTGCCGCACCGGCAGCCGCAGCACGGCCCGCCACATCGCGTCGCGCAGCGCCTGCTGCTCGGCGGGGTCCGCCGAGGGGGCCGCGTCGGGCTCGGGCAGCTCGTCGCAGGGGAACTCCTCGACCTTGCGCTTGCGCCACTGCGAGGTGCGGGTGTTGACCAGGGCACGGCGTACGTAGCCGTCCAGGGCCCGGTGGTCCTCGATCCGCTCCCAGGCCAGGTAGGTCTTGGTGAGCGCGGTCTGCAGCAGGTCCTCCGCGTCGCACGGGTTCGAGGTCAGTGAGCGGGCGGTGCGCTGCAGCACCGGACCGCGTGCCCGTACGTAGGAGGAGAACGACGGGTACACGGCGGTGGATGCGCTGGTGCACACAGGCGTCGTGGTTGCTGTCATGCTTCAACGCTAGGAGCGCACCTGTACCCGGCGGATCGCCCGCAGGTGCCGAAGCGCGGTCCGCCTCAGGTCGTACGGGTGGGGCTGCCCCCACCTCCCGGAGGGGGAGAGGACCGGGGGGCGGGTCGGAGACGGCTCCGCCCCTCCCGGCCGCCCCCTCCCCGCTCAGTCGATCCTGCTCAGTCGATCCCGCTCAGACGATCCCGCTCAGTGGGTCCCGCTCAGTGGATCCCGCTCAGTCGATCCCGCTCAAACGATCCCGCTCAGTGGATCCCGCTCAGTCGATGATCGCGACCGGCGCGTCCACCAGGTTACGGTCGACGGTCAGCTTCCGCCCGCCGTGGGACTCGGTGATGTTGCCCTTGTACTGGTGGATCCGGCGGTGCGGCTGCCACGCGGTCCGCCCGATCGCCGGCTCCTCGTCCGTCGTGGGCCCGACCCGCCAGCGCGCGAACCACAGGACCTCCGGCAGCGCCGTCGTGCCCGAGCGGCGCGCCCGGTCCATGTGCCGCACGCCCGACTCGGCGCTGCTGTAGAAGCCCGGCAGGTAGCCGGCGCTGCGCACGGCCGTGGCCCAGCCGCGGATGAAGTTCAGCGTCGTACGGGCGCAGTCGCCGTCCTTGTCGTCGTACGCCTCCATGTCGAGGTAGAGGGGGCTGTGGATGTCGATGCCGAGCCCGGAGGCGCGGGAGACGGCCTCCTCGCCCTCCGACTGTCCCTGGTCGAAGGGGTAGGAGCCGATCGGGTAGCCCTTCTTGTTGGACGCCCGCACGCAGGGCGACTGGGAGCCCACGTAGATCGGCAGGATGCGCCAGCCGAGGTCGTCGGCGCCCTCCAGCCACCGCTCGCTCAGATACGTCTGCCGCGGGCAGGCGCGGGCGCGGCCGGCGAAGTAGACGCCGACGGCACGGTAGTCCGACGACTTCCACGCGCTCAGCGTGGTGAGCGCCGGGGCCTGGCAGGTGTCGAAGCCCCAGCCCTTGAAGACGGACGCCCCCTCGTTCCGCGGATCGCCCCGGTCACCGGCGCCCGCGGGCTCGGCGACGATCAACTGGGCCACCACCGCCATAAGGGCGAGGAGATATCCGATGATCTTCCTTCGTCGGTCCATACCCGGAGTCAAAGGCGCCGGGGACCGGCGCCGTTCCGTGACACGCCCTCGGTTCATCCGTCTGCCCCGAGAAGCAGCCCGGACGTGGGAACTCCGGTTCCTGCGGTGACCAGCACCCGCGCGGCGCCCGGCACCTGGTTCACCGCGGTGCCCCGCACCTGCCGCACCGCCTCCGCGATGCCGTTCATCCCATGGAGGTACGCCTCCCCCAGCTGGCCGCCGTGCGTGTTCAGCGGCAGGACGTCCGACGCCACGAAGGCGCCGCCCTCGCCCGGCCCACAGAAGCCGAACTCCTCCAGCTGCATCAGCACGTACGGGGTGAAGTGGTCGTAGAGGACGGCGACGTCGATGTCCGCGGGCCGAAGGCCGCTGCTGCCCCACAACTGCCGGGCCACGACGCCCATCTCGGGGAGGGCGTCGATGTCGTCCCGGTAGTAGCTGGTCATCTGCTCCTGCGCGCGGCCGGCGCCCTGCGCGGCCGCGACGATAACGGCGGGCGGGTGGGCGAGCGTGCGGGCCCGCTCGGTGGAGGTGACGACCAGGGCCTGGCCGCCGTCCGTCTCCTGACAGCAGTCGAGCAGCCGCAGCGGCTCCGCGATCCAGCGGGAGGCGCCGTGGTCGGCGAGGGTGATCGGGCGGCCGTGGAAGTACGCGGCCGGGTTCTTTGCGGCGTACCGGCGGTCGGTGACGGCGACGTGCCCGAAGACCTCCGGCTCCAGGCCGTACGTGTGCAGGTAGCGGCGGGCGGCCATGGCGACCCAGGAGGCCGGTGTGAGCAGCCCGAACGGCAGCCCCCAGCCGAGCGCCGCGCCCTCCGCCGAGGGTTCGCGCGACTGCACCCCGGCGCCGAAGCGGCGGCCCGAGCGCTCGTTGAAGGCCCGGTAGCAGACGACCACCTCGGCGAGGCCGGCGGCGACGGCGAGCGCGGCCTGCTGCACGGTGGCACAGGCCGCGCCC
>NZ_JBPQTW010000151.1:0-16670 GCF_051386535.1 Streptomyces sp. URMC 127 | reverse complement strand
GGCATGGGGCGGGGCCGCATGGGGCGGAGGCCCGGCATGAAGGGAAAGCCCGGCCTGGGGCGGAGGCTCGGCATGAAGCGGAAGTCCGGCCTGCGGCGGAGGCTCGGCATGAGGCGGAAGTCCGGCCTGGGGCGGAGTTCCGGCATGAGGCGGTGACTGGGGCCGGGCCCGCTCGGCTTGCTGCGGCGGGTACGGGGCGGCAGGGCGCGTCCACGCGCGCGTGCCGCGCGGGCCCCACGGGGCCGCCTCGCCGGACAGGGCCCGGGCGAGCGCGCCGAGCACCTCGACGAGGCCCAGGCCGCCGGAGTCGACGACTCCGGCCCGGCCGAGGGCGTCGAGCTGGCCGGGGGTCATCGCGAGGGCGGAGCGGGCGGCTTCGTCCGCGGCGCGGGCCACGGCGGCGCTGTCGCCCGGGGCGCCGGCGGCGGCGTCCGCCGCGGCGGCGGCGACGGTGAGGATCGTGCCTTCGACGGGGCGGGCGACGCCTTCGTAGGCGGACTCCACGGCCCGCCTCAGGGCGCGGCGCAGCTGTTCGGCACCGGGGTCGGCGAGGGGCCTCGTGCGGGCGCTGGCCGGGGGCATGAGGCCGCCCGTCATGCCGTTTACGCCCTCTTCGTTCTCTACGCCCCCTGCGCCCCCTGCACCCTCTGCGCTCCCTGCACCCTCTGCGCCCCCCGCCCCCTCTGCCGCCTCCGCGTTCGCAAGGTCTTCGACGTCCCGGGCCAGGACCTCCGCCATGCCCCGCAGCAGCTGCGCCAGGATCGTGCCGGAGTTGCCGCGCGCGCCTATGAGGGCGCCGTGCGCCATGGCGCGGACGGCGTCGGGGAGCGTGGGGCAGGAGGCGGGGCCCGCGGTGGCATGGCCGTCGAAGACCGCGTCGACGGCCCGGGCGGCCGACTCGACGGTCAGGTACAGGTTCGTGCCCGTGTCACCGTCCGGGACCGGGTAGACGTTGATGGCGTCGATCTCCTCGCGGGCCCGCCCCAGTGCGTCGAGGGCCAGCGCGCACCAGGTGCGTACCGCAGCGGCGTCGAGCGTGTGCGGCACGTGTGTCCTCCTCGGACTCCCTGGGGCTGTGGAACGGTGATCGCAGACTAGCCCCGGGGCGGGCCCCGGCGGGACGGCGGGCGGCCGGGGGGCGGGACGACGGGCCACAGCCCGGGCAGCCATGGTAGTTTCGTTGAACGGGAGCGGTCGTTGTATGCTGCTCCGGTTGCCTGATGAGAATCAGGACATCCCCCTGGTACTGCCGGTCACACCGATCTCGGCACGCAGGGATTTACCGTACGTGCCTGTTGTCCCCGCGTGAGCGGGGGTGACCCGTCTTTGGAGTAACCCGTGGCTGCCAACTGCGACGTCTGCGGCAAGGGGCCGGGCTTCGGCAACAACATCTCGCACTCGCACCGCCGTACCCCCCGTCGTTGGAACCCCAACATCCAGCGGGTGCGTGCTGTGGTCGGTGGGACGCCGAAGCGGCTCAACGTCTGCACCTCGTGCATCAAGGCCGACAAGGTCTCGCGCTAAGCGAGTGCTGTCCCCCGCGCGAGCGGGGGAAGCCGGTCTCGCTGTGACGTATGTCGTGGCGCAGCCCATCCGGTTGCCTTGAGAGCCGGTCCATCTTGCGATGGGCCGGCTTTTTGCCGTGTCTGTACGCGTACGGCGCGGCCGCCCCATGCGGCTGGTCGCGTGCCGGTCGTGTGCCGGTCCTGTTTGCCGTTCAGCGCCGGCTTGAGCCCCTACGAGCGCCAGAACCACGCGTGGTCGACGGGGCCGATGCCCTCCCCCAGGGGGAAGCCCGCCGCGATGGCGCCCGTCACGTAGTCCTTGGCCTCCGCCACGGCCTCGGGCACCGGCCGCCCCTTGGCCAGGCCGGAGGCGATCGCGCTCGCAAGGGTGCAGCCGGTCCCGTGCGTGTGGCGGTTGTCGTGGCGCGGGGCGCGCAGCCAGTGTTCCTCGCTGCCGTCGGTGAGGAGGTCCACGGCGTCGCCCTCCAGGTGGCCGCCCTTGATGAGCGCCCACCGCGGCCCGTACGACAGGACGGCGTCCGCCGCGCGCCTCATGCCCTCCTCCGAGGTGACCCGCAGCCCCGTCAGCCAGGCGACCTCGTCGAGGTTGGGGGTGGCGACCGTGGCGGCCGGCAGCAGCTTCGTGCGGACCGCGTCCAGGGCGGAGGCGGCGAGCAGTGCGTCGCCGTGCTTGGAGATGCCCACGGGGTCGACGACGACGGGGGCGTCGGTGCCCGCGAGGAGTTCGGCGACGGTCCGCACGAGTCCGGCGGAGGCGAGCATGCCGGTCTTGACGGCCTGGACGCCGATGTCGTCGACGACGCTGCGGTACTGGGCCCGTACGGCTTCGGGGGGCAGTTCCCAGGCGCCCTGCACGCCGCGGGAGTTCTGCGCGGTCACGGCCGTGAGCACGCTCATGCCGTGCACGCCCAGGGCGAGCATGGTCTTGAGGTCGGCCTGGATGCCCGCGCCGCCGCCGGAGTCGGATCCGGCGACGGTCAGCACGCGTGGGGGTATCGGCATGGGGCCGAATCTACAAGCGCCGCCCCGTGCGACCGGCACCGCCCCATGCGGCCGGTGCCCCATGCGGCCGGCATCGCGCCGCCTCATGCGGCCCGCACCGCCCCACGCGCCCAGCGCCCCATGCGGCCGCCACCGCGCCGCCCCGTGCGGCCCGCCGGGCCCCCTCTCCCGCTACTCCCCCGGCTCCAGGTCGCCGAAGTGGTCCCAGCCGCTGGTCTTGTCCCACGGGGCGCCGTCCACCGTCACCTGAGGCAGCGCCGAGGGGCTGACGACCTCGCCGATGACCTTCCAGCGGGCGGGCAGCTTCACGTCCGGCGGGAAGGTCGCGACGATCGCGTGGTCCTCTCCCCCGGTCAGCACCCACTGCAGCGGGTCGACGCCGACGGCCTGCCCGATGTCCGACATCTGCGTGGGCACGTCGATGGCCGCCGTCCGCAGGTCGATGCGGACCTTGCTGGCCTCGGCGATGTGCCCGAGGTCGGCGACGAGGCCGTCGCTGACGTCCGTCATCGCGGTGGCGCCGAGGCTCGCCGCGGCCGGACCGGCGTGGTACGGGGGCTCGGGGCGCCGGTGGGCCTCCACGAAGGCGCGGGGCGAGCGGAAGCCGCGGGCGAGGACCGCGAGGCCCGCGGCGGACCAGCCGAGCCAGCCGGTCACGGCGACGACGTCGCCGGGCTGGGCGCCGGAGCGGGTGACCGGCTCGTGGTTGCGCAGGTCGCCGAGGGCCGTGATGGCGACGGTGATGGTGTCGCCGCGGACCACGTCGCCGCCGACGACGGCCGCGCCGGCGACCTGGCACTCGTCGCGGATGCCGTCCATCAGCTCGGTCGGCCAGGTGGCGGGGAGTTCGGCGGGGACGACCAGGCCGAGCAGGATCGCGGTGGGCACGGCGCCCATGGCCGCGATGTCGGCGAGGTTCTGCGCGGCGGCCTTGCGCCCGACGTCGTAGGCGGTCGACCAGTCGCGGCGGAAGTGCCGCCCTTCCAGAAGCACATCCGTACTGGCCACGACCCTGCGGTCGGGCGCAGCCACCACCGCGGCGTCGTCACCCGGCCCGAGCCGGACCGCAGGGGTGGTGGTGAGCCGGGAAGTAAGCTCTCTGATGAGCCCGAACTCCCCCAACTCGCCCACGGTGCCTTTCACTGAGCTCCTCCTAGGAGTATCGGTTGTGACGTACGCCGCGCCGCGCAGGCAGCGCGGGTCTCCCCGCGCCGTGCGGCGACGCGGTACCGTGGCGTCTCTTCTCCCCACATGATCCTCGTAGCCGCCCTGGAGGTTCCGTGGTACAGGCGTACATCCTGATCCAGACCGAGGTCGGCAAGGCGTCGACCGTGGCCGAAGTCATCTCGAAGATCTCGGGGGTGATCCAGGCTGAGGACGTGACCGGGCCGTACGACGTGATCGTGCGCGCCCAGGCCGAGACCGTGGACGAGCTCGGCCGCATGGTGGTGGCCAGGATCCAGGCCGTGGAGGGCATCACCCGCACACTGACCTGCCCGGTCGTCCATCTCTAGGTCCCCCGTATGCTCGGCCGGTGAAGTCTTTCCTCCGCCGGCCCTTCCGCCTGCCCGCTGTCGTCGTGCTGTGCGCGGCCGCCGGCTGCTCGCCGGCGGGCGGCACGGAGGGCCCTTCCGTCCCCACGCCGTCGGCGCGGGCCGCGGGGCTCTGCCGGGCGCTGCACAAGGAGCTGCCGAAGACCGTGGACGGGAAGCGGCGGCGCACCGCCGATCCCGTCTCGGACTTCACCGCAGTGTGGGGTGATCCCGCGATCGCCCTGCGCTGCGGGGTGGAGCGTCCCGAGATCATCAAGCCCGGTTCCGAACACTACAACCCCGCCGCGGACTCGGTGGAGATCGACGGTGTGGACTGGCTGCCGGAGCGGCAGCCGGACGGCAGCGTCCGCTGCACGACCACCCTGCGGGAGGCGTTCGTGGAGGTGACGCTGCCGAAGCAGGTCGTCGGCGGGGCCGGCGATCTCGGTGCGCTCACCGATCTCGCCGGCGCCGTCGCGAAGACGATCCCGGTGGGGGTCGTCTAGCGCGGTCCGTCCGCGGGGGCTAGCGCAGGCCGGTCGGCCGGCGCAGCGCCGCCTGGACGAGGCGGTCGATCAGCTCGGTGTAGCCGACGCCGCTCTCCTGCCACATGCGCGGGTACATGGAGATCGGCGTGAAGCCCGGCAGGGTGTTGATCTCGTTGATGACGAACTCGCCGTCCTCGGTGAGGAAGAAGTCGGCGCGCACGAGGCCCTCGCACGAGGCGGCGTCGAAGGCGCGGATCGCGAGCTCCTGCACCCGTGCCGTCTCCTGCGGCGTCAGCGGCGCGGGGACGAGGCCGGCGGCGGAGTCGATGTACTTCGCCTCGAAGTCGTAGAAGTCGTGGGCGGTGACCGGCGGGATCTCGGCGGGGACGCTGGCGCGCGGCCCGTCCTCGAACTCCAGGACGCCGCACTCGATCTCCCGGCCGCGCAGCAGCGACTCGACGAGGATCTTCGGGTCGTGGCGGCGGGCCTCGGCGACGGCGTCGTCCAGGCCGGAGACGTCGTCGACCTTGGTGATGCCCATGGAGGAGCCGGCGCGGGCGGGCTTGATGAAGACGGGCCAGCCGTGCTCGCCGGCGAAGTCGACGATCTTCTTGCGGGCGGCGGCCGGGTCGGTGTCCCACTCGCGGGGGCGGATGACCTCGTACGGGCCGACGGGCAGGCCGAAGGAGACGAAGACGCGCTTCATGTACTCCTTGTCCTGGCCGACGGCCGAGGCGAGCACACCGGCGCCCACGTAGGGGATGCCGGAGAGCTCCAGCATGCCCTGGAGGGTGCCGTCCTCCCCGTAGGGGCCGTGCAGCACGGGGAAGACCACGTCGACCTCGCCCAGGGCCTTGGGCACGGCGCCCGGCTCGGTGTAGACGACCTCGCGGTCGGAGGGGTCGACCGGCAGGACGACGGTGCCGTCGGGCGACTGGGCGAGGTCCGCGACGCTCGGCAGCGTGCGGCCGGTGATGGCCATGCGCTCGGGGTCGTCCGCGGTGAGCGCCCAACGGCCGTCGGTGGTGATGCCGATCGGCAGCACGTCGTACTTCGTGCGGTCGATGGCGCGCAGCACGGCGCCGGCGGTGACCACGGAGATGGCGTGCTCGGAACTGCGGCCGCCGAAGACGACCGCCACACGCGGCTTCCGGCCAGGGCTCTGGGGGGTGATCTCGCTGCTCATATCGCGACGAGAGTACCTCGTGGTGGGGGCAGCGTCAGTGCCGCTCGGGCTTGGCGCTGCGCGACATCAGCTCCTTGAGGGCGACGAGCGGCGGCTTGCCCTCGTGCACGATCTCCACGACGGTCTCCGTGATCGGCATGTCGACGCCGTGGCGGCGCGCCAGATCGAGCACCGACTCGCAGGACTTGACGCCCTCGGCGGTCTGCTTGGTGACGGCCACGGTCTCGGCGAGGGTCATGCCGCGGCCGAGACTCGCGCCGAAGGTGCGGTTGCGGGAGAGCGGCGAGGCGCAGGTGGCGACGAGGTCCCCCATGCCGGCGAGGCCGGCGAAGGTGTGCGCGTCGGCGCCCATGGCGAGGCCCAGGCGGGTGGTCTCGGCCAGGCCGCGGGTGATGAGGGAGGCCTTGGCGTTGTCGCCGAGCCCCATGCCGTCGGCGATGCCGACGGCGAGGGCGATGACGTTCTTGACGGCGCCGCCGAGTTCGCAGCCGACGACGTCGGTGTTGGTGTACGGGCGGAAGTAGGCGGTGTGGCAGGCGGCCTGGAGCCGCTTGGCCACGGACTCGTCGCGGCAGGCGACGACGGCGGCGGCGGGCTGCCGGGCGGCGATCTCCTTGGCGAGGTTGGGGCCGGTCAGGACGGCGACCTGGTCGGCGGAGACCTTGGCGACCTCCTCGACGACCTCGCTCATGCGCTTGGCGGTGCCGAGCTCGATGCCCTTCATGAGGGAGACGAGGACGGTGTCGGCGGGCAGCAGGGGCGCCCACTCGGTGAGGTTGCCGCGCAGGGTCTGGGAGGGGACGGCGAGGACGGTGAAGGCGGCGCCCCGTGCGGCCTCGGCGGGGTCGGTGGTGGCCCGCACGGAGGGCGGGAGCTCGGTGCCGGGGAGGTAGTCGGGGTTGGTGCGGGTGGTGTTGATCGCCTCCACGACGGCGGCGCGGCGGCCCCACATGGTGACCTCGCAGCCGGCGTCCGCGAGGATCATGGCGAAGGCGGTTCCCCAGGAACCGGTGCCGTAGACGGCGCAGCGCGTCACTTGTCGTCCTCCTGGGCCTTGCGGCGGGCCGCGGCGCGGGCCTTTTTCGGGTTGTACGGCTCGGCGGGGGCCGGCTCGCCGCGCAGTTCGGCGAGGAGGGCGGTGATGGCCGTCATGATGTCCTCGGTCGCGGCGCGCAGGACGTCCGCGGTGGGCTCCTTGCCGTAGTACGCGGAGAGGTCGACGGGCGGGCCGGCCATCACCTTGAGGGTCTTGCGGGGGAAGAGCCGGAGCTTCTTCTCCTTGGCGTACGGCGGCATGGCCTCGTTGGCGCCCCACTGGGCGACGGGGATGACCGGGGCCCGGGTGAGCAGGGCGACGCGGGCGGCGCCGGTCTTGCCCTCCATGGGCCACATGTCGGGGTCGCGGGTGAGGGTGCCCTCGGGGTAGAAGGCCACGCACTCGCCCTTGTTGATGGCCTCGACGGCGGCCTTGAAGGCGGCCGCGGCGTCGGCCGACTCGCGGTAGACGGGGATCTGCCCCGTGCCACGCAGGACGGCGCCGACGAAGCTGCCCTTGAACAGGGCGGCCTTGGCGAGGAAGCGGGGGACACGCCCGGTGTTGTACTGGTAGTGGGCGTAGGAGAGCGGGTCGAGATAAGAGTTGTGGTTGACGGCGGTGATAAAACCGCCGTCGGCGGGAATGTGCTCCATTCCTCGCCAGTCCCGCTTGAACAGAACCACGAGCGGCGGTTTTGCCAACACCGCCGTAAAGCGGTACCAGAAGCCGATTCTGTGGCGGGACACTCGGACACCCTTCTCTTGGGACCTGGACTCTGTGCTGAACCCGGAGGCCGCACAAGTGTCGCCCCAGGTCCCCGGTCTGTCGAGAACACCGTAACCCCGCGCCCCGTGGGCGGCTGCGGCAGCGGGTGACAATGAGGCTGTTGCGAAGACAGGGGGCGGATGTGGTGTGGACACTGGTGGTGCCGGTGAAGCCGCTGGCCCTGGCCAAGAGCCGTCTCGGCAGAGCGGCCGGGGAGGGCGCGCGGGCCGGCCTCGCGCTGGCGTTCGCGGTGGACACGGTGGCCGCGGCGCTGGCCTGTGCGGCGGTACGGGATGTGGTGGTCGTCACGGGCGATCCGCTGGCGGGGGCCGAGCTGGCCGCTCTCGGGGCGCGCGTCGTGGCCGAACCCGGGGGGCCGGGCGGCCTGAACGGCGCCCTTGCGCACGGGGCGCGGAACGTGCGGAACGGGCGGCCGGACGCCGCGGTGGCGACGCTGAACGCGGACCTTCCCGCGCTGCGCCCGGCGGAACTGGCCCGGGTGCTCGATTCCGCAGCGGAATTCCCGCGCGCTTTTCTCGCGGACGCAGCGGGAATCGGAACGACGCTGCTGACGGCGGCGCCGGGAATGGAATTGGCGCCGGCGTTCGAAGGACATTCGCGCGCTCGGCACCGCGGTTCGGGGGCCCGTGAGATCGGGCTGGCGGGGGTGGATTCCGTGCGCCGGGACGTGGACACGGAAGAGGATTTGCGGGCCGCGCTGGCGCTCGGCGTGGGGCCCCGTACGGCTGCTGCCGTGGGGGCGCACGCGGGGGCGCCCGGCGGATACGGTGCCCGCCCCGTGCGGCAGGGCCCCGCGGGCGGCGCGCGGCCGCACGGGGCGGCCGCGGCGGAACGCTCCGCCCCGCGCGCCGACTAGGCTGCCGGTATGCAGGCCACCGCGTACACCTTCGACCCTCAGACGCGCTCCGGGAGCGTCCTCCTGGACGACGGCACCCCGCTGCCCTTCGACGCCGCCGCGTTCGACGCGGGGGGCCTGCGCCTGCTGCGGCCGGGCCAGCGGGTGCGCATCGAGTGCACGGGGCCGGCCGCCGGCGCGGAGGGGGCCCCTGAGGGCCGCCGCGTGACGCTGGTGACGCTGCAGACGTTCTGACGGGGCATCCCGCCGAGGAAAGACACCTCTGAGCCGGACGGCGCCGCATGGGGCGGGCTTCCGGAGCTGCACGAGGCGGAGCTGCGCAACCGCATGAGGCGGGCAGACCCCGTATCCGCATAAGGCGGGCAGCCTCCATGTCCGCATGAGGCGGCGGGCAGGCTCCGTAGCCGCATGAGGCGGGCAGGCTCCGCAGGCGCATGAGGCGGCGGGCGGGCTCCCGGCGCCTCATGCGGCGGGGCTCCTCGCGTGCCGGCACCGGGCCGTACACACACCGCGGGCCGGGCTCCCCGAGGGGAGCCCGCCCCGGCGCGTGACGCCGTTCGCCGCCTTACTTCTTGGCAGCGGTCTTCTTGGCGGTGGTCTTGCGCGCGGTGGTCTTGCGCGTCGTGGCCTTGGTCGCCGTGGCCTTCTTGGCGGGGGCGGTCTTCTTCGCGGCGGCCTTCTTGGCGGTGGCGGCCGTGGTGGCCTTCTTCGCCGGGGCGGCCTTCTTCGCCGTCGTCTTCTTCGCGGCGGCCGTGGTCTTCTTGGCCGGCGTCGCCTTCTTCGCCGCCGTCGCCTTCTTGGCGGTGGTGGCGGTGGTGGCCTTCTTCGCCGTGGTCTTCTTCGCGGCGGTCTTCTTGGCGGCGGCCGTCGTGGCCTTCTTCGCCGGGGCGGCCTTCTTGGCGGTGGCCTTCTTGGCCGCGGCCTTGGTGGTGGCCTTGCCGCCCGAAAGGCTGCCCTTGGGCGCCTTCTTGACGGAGACCTCGCCGCCCTTCGGCAGCTTCTTCGAGCCGCTCACCAGGTCCTTGAAGCCCTGGCCCGCGCGGAAGCGCGGCACCGAGGTCTTCTTGACCCGCACGCGCTCACCCGTCTGCGGGTTGCGGGCGTAACGGGCCGGGCGGTCGACCTTCTCGAACGAGCCGAAGCCGGTGACCGACACCCGGTCACCCGCGACCACTGCACGGACGATCGCATCGAGCACCGCGTCAACGGCGTCTGCGGCCTGCTGACGGCCGCCGAGCTTGTCGGCAATCGCTTCAACGAGCTGCGCCTTGTTCACGTCTTCCCCTTCGGAGACATTGCTGGAACGAATGCGCTCCAGCCTTTTCGCACGTTAGGCAGATATATACCGCAAATCAAACACGAAACGGTCTAATCACCCTTGTGCCGCAACGAACTCGACCATCACGGAGTTCCGTCACGGTCGGGCTCTTCGGGGAAACGGCCCTCGTCGAGGTCGTTCATCAGCCGGTCCAGACGCATTGCGGCGCCTGAGAGATCGTGCTTCGCCGCGGCCGTGATGGCCAGCAGCTTCCGGGACAGCGCCATCCGTACGCCCTCCGGGACTTGCAGTGCGCGCACCCGGGAGTGCGCTTCCTTGAGCCGGTCCGCAACGAGCCGGTAAAGCTCGAGTTGGCTGTCGCGTTCCATGCACCGATTGTGCCATCTGAGGCGAGTTGTCGCTTCACAGGGCCTCAACAGAGCGATGCGCCCCCTGTCCGAAGACAGGGGGCGCATCATGCCAAACGCTTGGTGAGCAGCGAAAATCCGGGGTCCTCCGAGCGCCCTTCCGGGCGGCCCGAGGGGCGCGAAATCCGTGTCAGATCCGGGCCGTGGAGGGCTTGAAGGAGGGCCTTCCGGCCTCGAAGGCGGTGATGTCGGCCTCGTGCCGGAGGGTCAGCCCGATGTCGTCCAGCCCCTCCAGCAGACGCCACCGGGCGTTCTCGTCAAGGTCGAAACCGGCCGTGATGCCCTCGGCCCGGACCTGGCGGGCGACGAGGTCGACGGTCACCTCGGCGGCGGGGTCGGCCTCGGTCAGCTCCCAGAGGGCGTCGACGGTCTCCTGGGGCAGGACGACGGTCAGCAGACCGTTCTTGAGCGAGTTGCCGCGGAAGATGTCGGCGAAGCGCGCGGAGACGACCGCCTTGAAGCCGTAGTTCTGCAGCGCCCAGACGGCGTGCTCGCGGGAGGAGCCGGTGCCGAAGTCCGGGCCGGCCACCAGGACGCTGGCCCCGCGGCGCTCGGGGCGGTTCAGCACGAAGTCGGGGTCCTTGCGCCAGGCCTCGAACAGGCCGTCCTCGAATCCGTCGCGGGTGACCTTCTTGAGCCAGTGCGCGGGGATGATCTGGTCGGTGTCGACGTTGCTGCGGCGCAGCGGTACGGCACGGCCGGTGTGGGTGGTGAAAGCTTCCATGACGGTTCAGGCCCCCAGGGGAGTGCGGACGTCGGACGCGCCGGCGTGGCCGGACGGTGCGGGCAGGTCGGCCGGGGAGGCCAGCCGGCCCAGCACGGCGGTGGCGGCGGCCACCTGGGGCGAGACCAGGTGCGTGCGGCCGCCCTTGCCCTGCCTGCCCTCGAAGTTGCGGTTGGAGGTCGACGCGGACCTCTCGCCCGGCGCGAGTTGGTCGGGGTTCATGCCGAGGCACATCGAACAGCCCGCGTGGCGCCACTCGGCACCGGCCGCGGTGAAGACCTTGTCCAGCCCCTCGTCGACGGCCTGCAGGGACACCCGTACGGAGCCGGGGACGACCAGCATGCGGATGCCGTCGGCGATCCGGCGGCCCTCCAGGACGGCGGCCGCGGCGCGCAGGTCCTCGATCCGGCCGTTGGTGCACGAGCCCACGAAGACGGTGTCGACGCGGATGTCGCGCAGTGGCTGACCCGCCGTCAGCCCCATGTATTCCAGGGCCTTTTCGGCGGCGAGGCGGTCGGAGGGATCGGCGTACGCGGCGGGGTCGGGGACGGTGGCGGACAGGGGGGCGCCCTGCCCCGGGTTGGTGCCCCAGGTGACGAACGGGGAGAGCTCGGCGGCGTCGATGACGACCTCGTGGTCGAAGACGGCGTCGTCGTCGGTGCGCAGGGTGCGCCAGTAGGCGACGGCGGCGTCCCAGTCGTCTCCCTGGGGCGCGTGGGGCCGGCCCTTGAGGTAGGCGAAGGTGGTCTCGTCGGGCGCGATCATGCCGGCCCGCGCGCCCGCCTCGATGGACATGTTGCACACGGTCATCCGCGCCTCCATCGAGAGCTTCTCGATGGCCGTGCCGCGGTACTCGATGACGTAGCCCTGGCCGCCGCCGGTGCCGATGCGGGCGATGACGGCGAGGATCAGGTCCTTGGCGGTGACGCCCTCGGGCAGTTCGCCGTCGACGGTGACCGCCATGGTGCGGAACGGGGCCAGCGGCAGCGTCTGGGTCGCCAGGACGTGCTCGACCTGGCTGGTGCCGATGCCGAACGCCAGCGCGCCGAAGGCGCCGTGGGTGGAGGTGTGGCTGTCGCCGCAGACCACGGTGGTGCCGGGCTGGGTCAGTCCCAGCTGCGGTCCCACTACGTGGACGACACCCTGTTCGACGTCGCCCAGCGGGTGCAGCCGGACGCCGAACTCGGCGCAGTTCTTGCGCAGCGTCTCCAGCTGCGTGCGCGAGACCGGGTCGGCGATGGGCTTGTCGATGTCGAGGGTCGGGGTGTTGTGGTCCTCGGTGGCGATGGTGAGGTCCAGGCGCCGCACGGGGCGGCCCGCCTTGCGGAGGCCGTCGAAGGCCTGCGGGCTGGTGACCTCGTGGAGCAGGTGCAGGTCGATGTAGAGCAGGTCGGGCTCGCCTTCGGCGCGCCTGACGACATGGTCGTCCCAGACCTTCTCTGCGAGTGTGCGTCCCATCGCTGTCCCTCCGGCCGGCGTCGTCGCCGGTCACATTCCTGTGGCTGTGGGTGCTCTCCGTCCAGGTTGAGGCTTCTCCGGGAAATTTGAACTTGCGTTTCACAGTGTGAGACGCAAGTATCGTTGCATGGACAACACTGGTGGCGCCTCGAGCGGCGTGGGAGTACTCGACAAGGCGGCTCTGGTGCTGAGCGCGCTGGAGTCCGGGCCGGCGACCCTGGCGGGGCTCGTGACGGCCACGGGCCTGGCGCGCCCGACGGCGCACCGGCTGGCGGTGGCGCTGGAGCACCACCGGATGGTGGCGCGGGACATGCAGGGCCGGTTCATCCTCGGGCCGCGGCTGAGCGAGCTCGCGGCCGCGGCGGGCGAGGACCGGCTCCTGGCTACGGCGGGCCCGGTGCTCACCCACCTGCGGGACGTGACGGGCGAGAGCGCGCAGCTCTACCGCCGCCAGGGCGACATGCGCATCTGCGTGGCGGCGGCGGAGCGGCTGTCCGGCCTGCGGGACACGGTGCCGGTGGGCTCCACGCTGCCCATGAAGGCCGGCTCGGCCGCCCAGGTGCTGATGGCCTGGGAGGAGCCGGAGCGGCTGCACCGCGGCCTGCAGGGGGCCCGCTTCACGGCGACGGCGCTCTCGGGCGTGCGGCGCCGCGGCTGGGCGCAGTCGATCGGCGAGCGCGAGCCGGGCGTCGCCTCGGTGTCCGCCCCTGTGCGCGGGCCGTCCAACCGCGTGGTCGCCGCCGTCTCGGTCTCCGGGCCGATCGAGCGCCTCACGCGCCACCCGGGCCGCATGCACGCCCAGGCGGTGCTGGATGCGGCGATGCGCCTCACGGAGGCTCTGCGCCGCAACGGCTGACCGGGGCGGGAAGCGGGGCGGGCGCTCGACGCGTCCGCCCCTCCCCGCCCGGTTCAGGCGCCCGGCTCGCTCCCCGTGCTTGCGAACCGCTGTGCCGCGCGTTCGCCGCGGCGGGCCACGGGCTCGACGCCGAAGGCCTTGCCGAGGCCCTGCGCCGGCATGCCGGAGTAGATCGATTCGTACGACCCGGCCGGCACGACATACGTCTCGTGCCAGATGCCGACCTTCCCCTCGCTGCCCCGTGCGCGGCGGTTGAACGCCGCCCACGCGGGGCGGTGCTCTTTGCTCGCGTCCGCGGCATAGGCGAGCAGCTTCTCGCGCGATTCCCAGTACTGGACGACGGTGCGGTCCCTCGGCCCGCCCGCGAGCAACTGGTGGCCCAGCAGTCCGCTGTCCTTGTCGCGCGCGAGCTCCTTGAGCATGCGCGGCATTGCGCGGAGGACGGGCAGCCAGTGGCGCACCGCCCGCCAGCTGTTGATCCGCATCCCGATCAGGAAGACGACGACTTCGCCGTCGGCCGCCGCGGTGACCCGCTCCGGAATCGGCTGTGCACTCATGACAACTCCCCCGCCACTCGTTGGATAGCGTCGCTATCCATGCTTGGATAGTGCCACTCACCAAGGAAAGGCGCAAGGGATATGCGACTGGCGGAACTGAGCGAGCGCAGTGGCGTATCCACCGCCACGATCAAGTACTACTTGCGCGAGGGGCTCCTGCAGCCAGGCCGCAGGGTCTCCGCCACGCAGGCCGAGTACGACGACGGGCACGTCCGCCGGTTGCGCCTCGTGCGGGCCCTCATCCAGGTGGGCAAGATGCCGGTGGCCACCGCGCGCGAGGTGATCGCCGCGGCCGAGGACGAGTCCCTCGACCACCATGTGAGACTGGGCGCGGCCACGCGGGCGCTGCCGGCCGGACCGGAGCCGGCCGGGGACGATCCCGAGACCGCTGCGGCGGGCCGCACGGTGAACGCGCTGCTGCAGCACATCGGCTGGCGGCACGACCGGGAGCTCGGTGAGTTCTACCCCGCCTACCGCACGCTGGTCGCGGCGGTCGCCGCGCTCCGGCGCCTCGGCTACCCCTGCGGCGTCGCCCACCTGCTGCCGTACGCACGGCTCGCCGCGCAGCTGGCGGTCACGGACCTGGACCTGGTCGAGGAGCAGCCCACGGAGACCGGGCAGATCGAGGCGGCCGTCGCCCTGACCGTCCTTTACGAGCCGGTGCTGCTGAGCCTGCGCCGCCTCGCGCACGCCGAGGAGTCCGCCCGGCGCTTCAGGGGCGACGAGAGGGCATGAGGCCGCGGCGCGCAGGGCTCTCCGCGCCCCTCAGGCGGCCCAAGGCGCCCGGCCCCGGCCCCTGAGAGCCCATGAGGCGGGCGGTCTCCCGCCCCGTGGGGTCACAGCCGCTCCGCGTCCCCCGGCCCCGCGATTCTCAGAGTGAGGACGGTTTCCGGGCCCCGTGCGTAGACCTCCAGGGAGTCCCCGAGGGTGCGGGCGAGCCAGAGGCCGTCCTCCGCCCCGTGCGTCTCGCCGGGCGGCGCGGGCGGCCGGTAACCCGCGAAGGGCGGGACCGCGGCGTCCGGCCCCATGCGGCCGCCGCCAAGCCCCATGCGGCCCCCATCGTCCGGCCCCATGCGGCCCCCAGCCGGCTCCCCGCGGCCGTCCCCCGGCTCCCGGCGCCGCAGCTCGCACACCACCGCCCCCGGTTCCTCCCAGGCGCACAGCGTGACCAGCGCGCCCTCCCGGGCCAGGAGGTACGCGGCGGCCTCATGCGCGGCCAGCTCGGCCAGGGAGAGCCGGTCGCCCGTCAGGCCCGCGGCCGCGGCGCGCTCACGGGCCGCACGGCGCAGGACCGCGGCGTCGCCCGTGGGCCCCGCACGGAGGGCCCGTGGCGGCGCGCATGAGGCGGCGGCAAGCCCCTCCGCCGTCACCCCCGCCGCATACACCGCAGGGTCCGTGTAGGACGCGCACGGGGCCTGCCGCCGGCCGTCCAGGCGGACGGGATGGGTGGCCACCGCCGCCTCCGCGACGTCGCCGGGGACGACGCGGGTGTCGTAGGGGCAGACCATCCACAGGGGCAGCCCCGCGAGGAGCACGTTGAGCCCGGACTCCATGCGTTTCCACTCCGCGATCTGGCGTGCGGAGCGGCCGGCCCACAGCGGTTCGGCGATCACGCGTGTGCGCCGGCCGGGGCGGGTGCGCCGCTCGTGGTAGCGCAGGAAGGCGGAGACCCGGTCGACGGGGCGGCGGCCGAAGTAGGCGGTCTCCGCCGTGTCGAGGTGGTGGGCGCTCTCCCCCAGGGCCTCCCGCAGCAGCTCGATGTTGGCGGGCGTGGTGGCGGCGAGGACGGGTTCGCCGGCCGCGAGCCCGTCCCGTACGAAGGGCACCGCCATCGCCAGGAACTCCGCGTCCGAGGCGTACAGGCAGGCATGGTGAACGAACCCGGCGGACCCGACGGCCCCGGCGGTCCCTGCAGACCCGGCGGACCCTGCGGACCCGACGGTCCCGGCGGCCCCTGCAGACCCTGCAGACCCGGCCGACCCCGCGCGCTCAGCAGCCATGGGCGGCCCCCAGCCGCAGGCCCGGCGTGGTGTCCCAGCCGATGAGGGTGATGACCTGCAGCAGGTGGGGCGGCACTCCGGCGAGCTCCACGGTGCAGTGGCGCGCGGCACGGGCGCGGGCGAAGGTCATGAGCAGCCGCAGCCCGGCGAGGTCCAGGAACTCGACGCGGGACATCTCCAGGCGCAGGTCGCCGCGGACGGAGGCCACCGACTGCAGGGCCTCCCTGAGGTGGCGGTGCGTACCGGCGTCGACCACTCCCTCGATCCGCAGTCCCGGCGGGCTGACGGTGGCGACGACGGTCAGTGCGGCCGTGCGGACGAGAGGATCCACTTCGACGCTCCTGGAATGGGCCGCTGCGGGGGCGTCCGGCGCGGCGGGCTCTCGGCGGCGGATGTCGTGGCGGTGCAGCTCCGGCGCCCCACCGGCCCCCGAACTCCGCGGCGGGCAGGGCTTCGTGGCGCGGCGGGGCCGGCAGCGGCCGCCGCGGGGATGGGCCATGGGGGGATTATCGGGCCGGGCCGGGGCGCGCGGAAGGCCGCATGAAAAAATGCCCCCCGCCTATGCGGGAGGCATTCTCTCTGTGGTACCCCCGACCGGATTCGAACCGGCGCTACCGCCTTGAGAGGGCGGCGTGCTAGGCCGCTACACAACGGGGGCTTGCTTTTGTTTTGCTCTGCAGACTCAAAAAGCAATCTGCGCTGGGCTACCAGGACTCGAACCTAGACTAAATGAACCAGAATCACTCGTGCTGCCAATTACACCATAGCCCATGGTGGTTTTATAACCAGTACCCCCGACCGGATTCGAACCGGCGCTACCGCCTTGAGAGGGCGGCGTGCTAGGCCGCTACACAACGGGGGCCCTAGCGATCTCCTTCAGGTCCCCCTGAGTGGAAATCAGTACCCCCGACCGGATTCGAACCGGCGCTACCGCCTTGAGAGGGCGGCGTGCTAGGCCGCTACACAACGGGGGCTTG